>CAZUYI010000060.1:0-4987 GCA_964624095.1 uncultured Verrucomicrobiota bacterium
CCCCGAGCCGGGGCCGCGGGCGCGGGGCGCATGGCCTGCCACTTGAACGGCCGGAACGATCAACGGGAGGAACCGCGCGTGAACCGAATTGAAAAGGCCTTGATCCACGGATTGTTCGTGCACCTGCACCACAATATTGACAAGGCGATTGATTTTTCGCTGTTCAAGAAGCTGAACGACCAGGTGGGCAAGGTCTGGCCGGGCGCCCTGCTGGTGGGCCCGGACGCCAACGACGATGCGGCGGTGTTCCGGATGCCGGGGATCGAGGGCCTGTTCGTGGCCAAGATGGAGAGCCATTGCTCCCCCTGCGTGCCGAGGCCCTACGACGCCGCCGCCACGGGCGCCGGCGGGGCCATGCGCGACGTCGTGGCCATGGGCGCGCGCCCGATTTTCCTGCTGGACTTCGTGGGCACCCGCCCGCTGGACCAGGACGTGATCGTGGGGCCCTGCGGCTTCGCCGGAACCTGCACGTGCGGCCAGTGCCGGGTAATGAAAAGCGGCGAGCGGCTGAACCTGATGATGCAGGGCGTGCGCGACATGTGCGCCACGATGGACGTGTTCGTGGTCGGCGGCGGCCTGTCCACCTCGTTCTCCGACATCGTGCCCGCCGTGGTGGTCTCCGTCATCGGCAAGCTGGTGACAAAAGGTCCGCTCACCAAGCCGGCGAAATCCGCCGGGGACAAGATCATCCTCATCGGCCAGACAAACAACGACGGGAACGACACCCTGTTCCGCGCCGGGCTGGCGGATGCCATGCGCCCGGCCGTCGCGCTCTTCGCGGAGGAAAAGGCGGCGCTGGAGGCCGCGCTGGCGGCCTTCGCCACGGGCAAGATCCGCGCCTGCTCCGACCTCGGCGCGGCCGGTATCGGCGCGGCGGTCTGCGAGTCGGCCCGCTACGGCGGGCTCGGGGCGCGGGTGGACCTGTCCAAGGTGCCCGTCAAGGCGCCGGGCCTTTCCCCGGAAGAAATCCTGATCTGCGAGACCCAGGCGCGTTACATCGTGCAGACCGCCGCGGCGGACGCGGAGGCCGTGGCGGCGGCCGCCCGCGCGAAACTCCCGCACGTGCAGATCATCGGCGAGATCACCGACGGCGCCGAGGAAGTGTTCCACTACGGAGGCAAGCCCGTGGCGACGATCCCCAACCGCCCGTCCGCGGCCGACCTCGAGCGGTTGCGGAAAGGATGACCGCCGCATGAAGATCGTGGTCATCAATGCCAGTCCCCGGAAGGACGGGGCGTTGTCCGCGCTGGTGGAGGAGATTTCCGCCTGCGTGGCGGAACGGGGCGCGACCGTCGAGCAGTTGAAGCTGGCCAGCCTCAACATCGGGTATTGCACGTTCTGCATGACCTGCTACCGGGACCCGGACTCGCCCATCGGCCGCTGCGCGCTGGACGACGACATGCGCTGGATCCTCCCCACGCTCAAGGCCGCCGACGGCTACATCATGGCCAGCCAGGTCAGCAGCGGGCACGCCAATGCCGTCTTCAAGACGTTTTTCGAGCGGACCATCTATACCGCGGGCTCGTCCAGGGGCCGGCTGGCAGGCCTGAAAGGCATTCCCACCACCCGGTTCACCGACCGGCGCCGGTTCGCCGTCACGCTCGTCACCGCCGGCACGATGCCCGCCTGGCTGCGCATGCTGTGCGACACGGCCACCCGCCAGATGAAAGAGCTGGGGGCGTTAGCTTTGAACGCCCGGGTAGTCGGCACCCTGTATGCCGGCGAGATCACGTTCAAGGGCTTGACGCCCGGCGACCGGCGCAAGGCCCGCCAGCTCGGCGACCGGCTGGTGGCGGCCATCCGCCGCGCGGCCCCGCCCGCGGATCCGGAATCCTGAGCGCCGGATGGGCGGAACGGGCGACCCACGCATTCCGCTGTTGCCCGGCGCGCGTCCGCGGGATGCGTCGTGCCTTGCGTAGCGCGGACAGGCAAAGGACCTCATGAGACACACGGATTCCTCAAGGCGGGCGGGGCGGCTGGGCAGCCTCGCGGCGGCGCTGGCGCTCGGGGCGGGGTGCCTGAGCGTACCGGACGCCCGCGACATGCGCGCGCTGCGCGCCCGGCGGTCCGAGGCGCGCCTGCACGAGCTGGCGGCCAAGGCCGCCACCGAGGGATCGGTCTATCTCTCGGGCGAGCTGCGCCTGGAACAGGCGCTCGCCCGCGCCATGGAACAGAACCTGGCCCTGCAGCGGGCGCGCGAGGCGCGGGAGTCGGCGCGTGGCCGCATCCAGGCGTCCTACGCCGAAGTCCTGCCCCTCCTGGCGCTGACGGCCGACTACCTGCGCTACGACGAGGAACTGGGCGCCGAGCGCGACGGGACCTACGCGACGACGCGCTATCAGGACCGGTACCGTGCGGGGTTGAGGCTTACCCAGCCGCTGTTCACGGGGCGCATGGGCGCCGCGCTGCGCGCGGCGAAGCTCTACCGGACATGGGCCGAGTCGGGCATCCGCCAGGCGGAGGAGGACACGCGCTACGACGTGATATCGGCCTACTACGCCGCGGTCCTGAGCGCCCACCTGCTGGAGGTGAACCTCTCGGCGCTGGAAACGGCCGAGCGCCAGCTGGCCGACACCCGGGCGCGGCGGCGGCAGGGGATGGCGTCGAACTACGACGAACTCCGGGCCGAGGTGGAGGTCTCGAATTTCAGGGCCCAGGTGCTCCAGGCGCGGAACGAGACGGACGTCGCCAGCACCGCCCTGTTCCGCCGAATCGGCGCCGCGCCGGGCAGCGAGGTCCGGCTGGTGGACTCGATCCCGCTCGTGCTCGAAACCATTTCCTTCGACGCCGCGCTGGGCACGGCGCTCGAACGCCGGGCCGACCTCGCGGAGGCGGAGTATGCCGTCCGGCTGCAGCGCGAACGCGTGGCCGAGGTCCGCGGCCGCTACGCCCCGGACCTGGCCGGCTACCTGTCGCAGGAGTGGGCAAATCCCGATCCGCACGCGTCGTCGCGGGACGAGTGGGGCGACGAATGGCAGGCCGGCCTGGAATTGAGCTGGCCGCTGTTCGACGGGCTCGAGCGCCGCGGCGCGCTCATCCAGGAGCGCGCGGCGCTCCGGCAGGCCGAGCTGGCGCTGCGCGACGCCGAGGAACAGGTCGTCAGCCAGATCCGCCAGCTCGTGCTGTCGCTGAAGACCGCGGAGGAGTTTGCCCGCTCGCAGAGCCGCAATCTGGAGACGGCCCGCGAGGCGGTGCGCCTGGTGGAGACGGGGCTCAAGGAGGGTCAGAACACGCCCGTGGAGGTCATGGACGCGCGGCAGGCGCTGACGACCGCCTCGGCCAATTATTACCGGTCGCTCTTCGACCACGCCATGGCCCGCGTCTCGCTGCAGAAGGCGATGGGATTGCTGTCGGACGGCCTGCTGCCCGGCGGGCCCGTCCTGGGCGGGGGCGGCGCGGACACCGGGTCGAACGGAACGGAGCCCGCGCGGGGCGCGGAACGAGGTGACGCATGAATCCCTGGATGACGATGGCGGTGGCGGCGATATGGATCGGCATGGCGGGATGCTCCCAGGCGCCGAACCCGGCCGGGGGCAAAAAGGCCGGCGCCGGGACCCTGCGACCGGTCAGCGTGCGCACGGCAACGCTCAAGCCGGGCGAGATCTCGGAGCGGCTCCATTTCACCGGCGAACTGGAATCGCCGCTCTCCGTCCAGGTCACCGCGAAGGCCCCGGGCCGTCTGGAGACCCTGGCCTTGACCGGCGGCGTGGAGGTCACCGAGGGAACCGAGGTTCGCAAAGGCGAGATGCTCGCCGAGATCGAGCACCGCGACCTGGCGGCGCAGGTGGCGCTGGCGGAGGCGCAGGTGCGGCAGGCGGAGACCCTGCGGGCGGACAAGGAGCGCGAGCGCCGCCGGCTCGAGGCCCTGTTCGCCCAGGAGGTCGCCACGGAACAGGCGCGCGATGCGGCCGTGGCGGCCCACGAGAGTGCGGAGGCGGCCCTGGCGCAGGCCCGGGCCCAGCGGGAACTGGCGCGGGTGAACCTCGACGATTCCTTCATCCGGGCCCCCATGGACGGCGTGGTGGCCGCGCGCTACGTGGACCCCGGCGCCATGGTGGGCGCCAGCGCGCCCATTGTGCGGCTGGTCCAGATGTCGCCGCTGCGCCTGATGGTCTCGGTGCCGGCGCGGCTGCTGCCGGTCCTCGAGCCGGGCAAGACGCCGGTCGAGGTGCGCATGGATGTCTACCCGGACCGCGTCTTCCGCTGCGTCGTCAGCCGCATCTTCCCGACCGTCGACTCGGCCACCCGGACGGCGCCCGTCGAAATCCTGCTGGAGAACGCGCGCCGCGGCACGGGCCAGTGGCTGCTGCGCCCCGGCATGTACGCCACGGCGGACATCACCATGGCCGCCCGCGAGGCGGCGCTGCTGGTGCCCGCCGAAAGCGTCCTGCGCGTGCTGGACCGCCGGATCGTCTTCGTGGCCGAAGGCGATATCGCCCGGGCCGTTCCGGTCAAGACCGGCCTCCACAGCGGCGACCAGGTCGAAATCGTCGAAGGCCTGGCCGCCGGCGACGAGGTCGTCGTCATGGGGCAGAACAAGCTGACCGACGGCGTCCGCCTGGAGCGCGTGAGTCAGGCGCCGGGCTCCGCGCCGGCGGAGTGACCGAGCCCATCGGAAGGAGATTCCCCCGTGAAATTATCCGAGCTGGGCGTGCGGAAGCCGGTCGCCACCCTGATGATCTTTCTGGCCGTGCTGGTCATTGGCGCCGTGATGATGACGGAGCTGTCGGTGGATTACCTGCCCGAGATCGAACGGCCGATGGTGACGGTCGTCACGGAATGGAGCGGGGCCAGCAGCGAGGACGTCGAGAACAAGGTGACCAAGCTGATCGAGCGCGCGCTCGGCTCGGTCAACAACCTGAAGGAAATGACCAGCGCCTCGATGGAGGGCATCTCGTCGGTGCGGTGCGAATTCATTTGGGGCACGGACCTCGACGAGGCCACCAACGACATGCGCAGCAACATTGACCGGGTCAAGGGGAACCTG
>CAZUYI010000060.1:4997-8532 GCA_964624095.1 uncultured Verrucomicrobiota bacterium
AGCGCCCGGAGCAGGACCGCTACATCCGGTCCCTCTCCTGGGACGAGCCGGGCTTCCGGAAGTTCGACACGACCCAGATTCCCATCCAGTATTACGGCGTCACGGCCAGCGAGAGCATCGAGAACCTGTACGAGATCATCGACCGCGAGGTCTCCGACCCGCTCAAGCGCCTGCCCGGCGTGGGCACGGTCAACCTGTTCGGCGGCCTACAGCGGGAAATCCAGGTGCAGCTGGACCCGGAGAAGCTGACGGCGTACGGGATAGACCTGGACGCCGTGGCGCGCATCCTGGCGGCCGAGAACGTGACGCTGCCGGCGGGCAATCTGAAGGTCGGCCGCCTGGACTACACGCTCCGCGTACCGGGCGAGTTCGCGACGCCGGAGGAGCTGGAAGCCGTGGTGCTGCGCGCCGACGGCGGAGCCTACGTGTACCTGCGCGACGTGGCCCGGGTTCTGGACGGGTTCGAGGAGGAAAAGCGCCTCACCGAAACCAACGGCCGGCGCGGCATGATGATGATGATCCAGAAGCGCTCGGGCGCGAACACGGTGGCCGTGGCGCGGGAGGTCACGCGGGAGCTGGAGCGCCTGAAGCCCACCCTGCCGCGGGACATCGAGCTGCACCTGATCGCCGACACCAGCGCGGACATCACCCGCTCGATTCGGAACGTGTCGAACACGGTTCTCGCGGGGTTTGTGTGCGTGGTCCTGATCACCCTGGTGTTCCTGCGCAGTGTCCGCACGTCGCTGATCGTTGCGCTGACGATCCCGTGCTCGCTGATCATGGCGCTCATCTTCATGTGGATCATGGGATGGACCGTCAACATCATCTCCATGTCCAGCCTGGCAGTCGCCATGGGCATGGTGGTGGACAACACGGTGGTCGTGCTGGAGAACATCACGAAGAAAGTGGAGCGGGGCACGGCCCCGCGCGAGGCGGCCATGTTCGGCAGCGAGGAGGTGGGCATGGCGGTGGCCGCCTCGACGCTCACGACAATCGTGGTCTTCCTGCCCCTCATCTTCCTGCGGGGCGAGTCCGGCATCATGTTCAAGCAGCTGGGCGGGCTGCTGACGGCCGCCCTGCTCGCGAGCCTGGTGTGCGCGCTGTGGCTGACGCCGATGCTGAGCAGCCGGCTGCTGCGGTCGGACGACGCCCGGCGGGCGGCGCAGGGGCCGCGCCTGGCGGCGCTCCACGCGCGGGGCGAGCGCCTGTTCGGCGCCCTGGACAACGCCTATGCGCGGCTGCTGCGCGGGGCCCTGCGGGCGCGCGGGCTGATCGTCCTGATCGCGATCGCGTTCTTCGCCGGCGGCGTGATCCTGTTCAAGACCGTCGGGTCGGAGTATTCGCCGGAAGACGACTCCGACCGCCTGACCATCAGCGTGGAGCTGGGGATCGGCACGCGCGTGGAGGAAACCGCGGCCGTCTGCCGGCGCGTCATTCCGCTGGCCCTGGAGGCCGCCGGCCCGGGGCACGTGAAGACCTACTCCATGCGCTGCGGCGAGAGCCGGGGCATGGACTCGAGTTCCGGCACGCACGTCGGGCGCGTCCAGCTGCGCCTGGTCCCGTCCACGCAGCGCGACCGGACGGCCCGCGCCATCGGGCGCGCCGTGGCGGACCAGGTGTCCCGCTGGCCGGAGGTGGTCAAGGTGACCACCTCCGGCGGCGGCATGGGCCCCGGCCGCGGCGCCAAGCCGATCAGCCTCGAAATCACCGGCTTCGACTTCGATCTCCTGCAAAGGGCGGCCGACGAGGTGGCAGCCCTCGTCCGCGCGACGCCCGGCGCCGTGGAGGTGAACGTCGCCCGCGAGTTTGGCCGGCCGGAACTGCACATCGTGATCGACCGCGTGAAGGCGGCGGCCCACGGCCTGAACGTGTCGCAGGTGGCCCGGGGCATGCGCACGCTGTTCTACGGCGAGACGGCCACGAAGTTCCGCGAGGCGGACGACGAATACGACATCCTGCTGCGGCTGGACGAGCCGCACCGGCGCTCGCTGAACGATCTGGCCGGCGCGGAAATCACAGCCGGGGACGGCCGGCGCATCCGGCTCGACAGCGTGGCCGACATCGTGGAGCGGCCCGGCCCGCTGAAGATTGATCGCAAGAACCAGGAGCGCATGATCCGGGTCGAGGCCGACGTGTTCGGGCGCAGCAGCGGCGAGGTGGTCGCGGACCTGCGCGAGGCCATCGGCCGCCGGGTGGCCCTGCCGTCCGGCATGGGCATCGATTTCGGCGGCACGGCCAAGGACCAGGCCGAGACCTTCGCCCAGATGCGGCTCATGCTCGTGCTCGGCATCCTGCTGGTCTACATGGTCATGGCGGCCCAGTTCGAGAGCCTGCTGGACCCGTTCCTGATCCTGTTTTCCATCCCGTTCGCCTTCACGGGCGTGGCAATCAGCCTGACGCTGCTGAGGCTCACGATCAATATCATGTCGTTCATCGGCATGATCATGCTGGTGGGCGTGGTGGTGAACAACGCCATTGTGCTGATCGACTGCATCAACCTGCTGCGCGCGCGTGGGCAGCGTGTCGCCGACGCCATTACGGAGGCCGGGCGCCTGCGCTTGCGGCCGGTGCTGGTCACCACGCTGACCAGCGTGGCCGGCATGATGCCGATGGTCGTCGGCCGCGGGGAAGGGTCCGCCATGTGGCGGCCGATGGGCGCCACGATCGCCGGCGGCCTGCTTGTTTCGATGCTCCTCACGCTCGTGTTCGTGCCGGTGCTGTACAGCCTGGCTCATGCGCGGGCGGAGCGCCGGCGCATCGAGGCCGCCGCCGCCCGCTCGACGAAAGGATGCGCGTCATGACCGCCCTGTGGATCGTGTACGACATCGTGCTGGACGATACGATCCTCCAACTGCTCGGCGACTGCGGGATCGAGGGCTTTACCCGCTGGCCCCGCCTCAGCGGGCGCGGCCCCCGGGGCGGCGCCCGCCTGGACGACCACGTCTGGCCCGGCGCGAATGCCGCCGTCATGACGGTCCTTGACGAGCCCGCCGCGGCCCGGCTCATGGCCCGGCTGCAGACGCTCCGCGACGAGGTGGGCGCCAAGACCAGCGTCTGGGCGTTCACCGTCCCGGTGCAGGACGCGCTCCGATGACGTCCACCCCGCCGCCCGCGATACCCGTTCCACCCGGCTCCCGCGCGCCGGCCGCGCTCGTGGCGCGCGGCGTCGGCGGGACCCTGTTCCGCATGGCGTTCCCGCTGCTGGCCGGTACGTTCGCCATGAACGCCTACAACCTGACGGACACCTGGTTCGTCGCCCGGCTGGGCACGCTGCCGCTGGCCGCCATGGGCTACACGTTCCCGGTGGTCATGCTGCTGACCAGCGTCGCCCTGGGCATGGGCACGGCGATCACCACCCTGGCCTCCCATGCGCTCGGGCGGCAGGACCACGCGAAAGCCGCCCGGCTGGTGACGCACGGCGTGGCCCTGACCGTGGCCACGTCGGTGATCCTGTCAATCGGCGGATACCTGGGGCTGGACTGGATCTTCGCCCGCCTGCACGCCGACGCGGCCGCCATGCCCCTCATCCGGCAGT
>CAZUYI010000060.1:8542-10356 GCA_964624095.1 uncultured Verrucomicrobiota bacterium
TGATGGCGGCCGCCGGCTGGTTCCTGGTGGATTCGGTCTTCGCGCGGCTCGGGGCCGACGCCCGCGTCCGGCCGCTGGTCGCCGACTACATGCGCCCCTGGTACGCGGGCGCCGTCTTCATGGTCATTCCCATGGTGGGCAAGGGCCTGCTGATTTCGGCGGGCGACTCCCGGGCGGCGGGCGGGCTGATGCTGCTCGGGCCGATCCTGAACACGATCCTCGACCCGATCATGATCTACGGTTGGCTGGGCTGCCCGGCCATGGGCATCCGCGGGGCCGCCCTGGCGACGGTCATCGCGCAGGCCGTCGCCGCCCTCTGGCTGGCGGGGCTGCTCGGGGTCCGGCACCGGCTGCTGGTCTGGCGCGGCGGCGCGCGGGCCGGCTGGGTGGACTCCTGGCGCCGGATCGCGGCCTTTGCCGTGCCGAGCGTGCTGACGATGATCCTCATGCCCGTCTCCGCGACGGTTATTACGCGGCTCGTGAGCGCGTTCGGCCAGGAGGCGGTGGCGGCCACCGGCGCAGCCCAGCGGATCGAGATGGTGGCGTTCGTGATCCCGATGGCGCTGGGCATTTCGCTCACGCCGTTCGTCAGCCAGAACGTCGGCGCCGGCCGCCTCGACCGCGTGCGGGCCGGGCACCGGGCGGCCGTCCGGTTCGCCCTGCTCTACGGCGGCGGCGTGGCGGGCCTCTTCATCGCCGCGGCGCCCTGGCTGGCGGCGATCTTCACCGCCGATCCCGTGGTGACGCGGACGCTGGTCGCCTATATCCGGATCGTGTCGCTCGGCTACGGGATGATGGAGGTGCACCGGTACTGCGGGTTCGTCCTCACCGGCTTGCAAAAGCCGGCCTCCACCACGGCCCTGAACGTAGTCCGGATCGGCCTGTTCCTGATCCCGCTCTCCATCCTCGGCGCGCGGGGCTGGGGCCTCAGGGGATTGTTCGCGGGACGGCTCCTCACGGACCTGGTTGTCGGCGGGATCGGGCTCGTCTGGGTGGGCCGGGTCCTGGCCCGGCGTCTAAGCCCGCCCTACCAGCCGGCCAGCACCTCGATCCGCACGTGATCGTACAGGGACCGGCCCGGCAGCAGGGCCGGCCGGCCGTCCATCGGGACATCCACGATGGCATGCACGGCGGACGCGTGACCCCGGTGGGCTGCGATCGCTTCCATGTCCCGGTGTTGCCCGGCTTCCAGCGATCATGCGGGTCTAACGCACGCGCTAAACGAGGCCCGGCCGCGACTGGAGGTGCCGGCGCACCTGCCCGGCCACGGCCCGCACGCCGGCATGTCCGTCCAGCCGGGCCAGGATGCGCGGCAGCACGCCGCGGCGCCGGAACCGATCGAGGGCGGGCCTGGTATTCAGGTCGTAGACCCACGCCAGTTGCAGCAGCAGGAAATCCGCCACCGACTTCACGGACGTCAGCGAGGCGCGCCGGTGCTCGAGAATCTCGGCGATGAGCGCCGGCGACGGCGTGCGGCCCGGGGCAATGTGCGGTAGCATGGCGGGCAGGTCGCGGAACCCGTCGCGCTTCAGCGCGTCGAGCACGAGCCGCAGGATGTCCAGCTTGTCCGCGTCCCGGATCAACTGCACGAAGGCGAGGCGGCGCCCGCGGACGTGGCCCGGCACGGCCAGCCCGTTGTGGTGCCGGATGCCGGCGAGGATCGTGCGGCGCTCCGCGGGCGGCAGGCCGGCCAGCCAGCCGGCCCGCCCGGCCACGGATGCCCCGCGCGCCCCGTGGTCCACGGAGAGCCGGTCGGAAAAGGTGCCGAATTCCGCGTACTGCGAAAACCGGCCGACGTCGTGCAGCAGGCCGAG
>CAZUYI010000061.1:0-10076 GCA_964624095.1 uncultured Verrucomicrobiota bacterium
CGCCGCACGACAGGGAAAGGACCGTGCTCATGTCACTGCGCTTTTTCGACGCCACCGCGCGGATCGGGCACAGGTCGTCGTTCGCCAAGCGCGCGCCCATGGACTGCACCGTGGCGGGATTGCTGAGGGACATGGACCATTTCGGCGTGGACCAGGCCCTGGTCTCGCACGCCGGGGCCGATTACTGCGCCGCGTTCGGGAACCGGCTGCTCATGGAGTCGCTCGCCGGGCACCCGCGCCTGTTCCCTTGCTGGGTGGCCACGCCCTTCGTGGACCGGGAGCCCGGTGGCACCGCACGCTGGGTCGCCTCGCTCGAGGATCACGGCGTCCGCGCCGTGCGCTTAAATCCCTTTTCCGACGGCATGGAAAAGTTCGCGTTGCGCGAGATGCTCGGCGGCCCGCTGCTGAACGCCCTGGAAGCTCGGGGCGTGCCCGTGCTCTGCAAGCTCGACGGCGAGCTCGTGGACCAGCTCTGCGGCGCGCATCCCGGCCTGACTGTCATCAATACCATCCAGGGGTTCGGCGTCCGGATCGCGCCGGCCCTGCGGCGGCACCCGCGCCTGCGCCTCGAGATGAGCCGGCTGTGCCACCATAACGACCTCGAATGGATCGCCCGCGAGGTCGGGGCCGACCGGCTGGTCTTCGGCTCGTCGTGGGGCGACTGGATCAGCCCGGGCGCCGCGCTCACCCTCGTCTCCGCCGCCGCGCTGCCCGAGTCCGACAAGGCCCGTATCGCCGGCGGCACGCTCCGCGCCCTGCTCCGGCTGCCCGAGCCGCCCGCGCGGGCGGAGTCCCCGCGCGGCGACCCGTTCGTGGACGCGCTCCGCCGCGGCCGGCCCATCCGCGAGGAGCAGGTGATTGACGCCCACGCGCATACCTTCGGCCCCGAGATGCGCAGCGTGCTGAACCGGCCCGATGCCGCCGGCCAGATTGACCAGATGGACCGGCTCGGCATCCGCTGGGCGTGCGTGGCGCCCAACGGCTCGATGTGCGGCAGCGAGACGGAGATGGCCAATCGCCTGAATGCGCAGGCCGTCGCCGATTTCCCGGACCGCCTGGTCGGCTATACCCGCGTTAATCCCAATCGGCCGGAGACCATGCTCCCGCTCCTGCGCGGCCAGTTCGAGCGGTACGGCATCCGCCACGTCAAGCTGCACCCCACCCATAACGCCTACCCGGTGAACGGGCCGCTCTACGAGCCGGCCTTCGCGTTCGCCCGCGAGCACGGCGGCGTGGTCCTTGCCCATTCCGACGACGATCCCTACAGCACGCCGGCCCTGTTCGATTCCGTGGCCGAACAGCACCCCGATGTCCCGATCGTCATCGGCCACGGCGGCAACGGGTGCCCGCGGCACCTGGCGGCCCTCGACGTCATGCGGCGCCGCCCGAACGTCTATGCAGACTCCTCCGGCTGGGGACTCACCGTGGCGGGCGTCCTGGAAAGCATGGTGGCCGAACTCGGGGCCGACCGGCTCCTGTTCGGCACCGACTGCCCGGCCCTCTCCGCCGCGCACCAGATCGGGGCCGCCGTCTATGCGCGGATTCCGCTCGAGGCCAAGCGGCGCATCATGGGCCTGAATGCCGCGCATCTGTTTCGGATTCCCACCGGGCCGGCGTGACGGCCCGCGCCGGGTTCTCTCCGGGGTCGGGGGCGATAGGGAGATCGAAAACGCCAGGCACATCGTAATCCGTTCTCGTCGCCCGCTCTCGTCAACCGATTCTTCCGCTGCATCGGTTGACGAGAGCGGGCGACGATAGCGTTGGACGAGCAGGCAGGGCCCGGCTCGCTCGGAGAGCGTGTGGGACAGGCGGAATCGAACCCGAGCCCGATTCGGCTTCGCAGACGGTTTTTGCCCTTCGTAAAGAACAGACAAGGGCGAGATCACGCGGAAGAAGAGCTCATCCGTCCGGCGTACGTGTGAGTGGCCCTTTTCCGGCCCTTTCCGGCTTGCCGCACAGCGGGCATTCCGCTATACAAGCAGCGTCCAGGTAACGGCGGGTGGGCGGCCACAACGGAAAGGAAACGGTCATGGCGGGTACCTTCAGGTTTTCATTTGGGCCCTGGAACATTCACGAGGGCGCGGATCCCTTCGGGCCGGCGGTCCGCAAATCGGTCGCGTTGCGGCGCAAGCTGGGCCTGTACAAGAAGCTCGGCTTCGACGGCGTGCAGTTCCACGACGACGACGCCGTGCCGGACCTGAACCGCCTGAGCGCCGCGCAGATCGCGAAAGAGGCCAAGGCCCTGCGGCGCGTCCTCGACGCGCACGGCCTGAAGGCCGAGTTCGTCGCGCCGCGGCTCTGGGAGGATCCCCGCACGGTGGATGGCGCCTATACCGCCAACGATCCCGCCTGCCGCGCCTACGCCCTCGAGCGCAGCAAGCGCTGCGTGGATATCGCCAACGCCTTGGGCACCGACCTGATCGTCCTCTGGCTGGCCCGCGAAGGCACCTACTGCCGCGAGGCCAAGGACAGCAAGCTGGCCGTGGACCGCATCCTCGAGGCGCTCGATGCCATGCTCGAGTACGATCCGCGCATCCGGCTGGCCATCGAGCCCAAGCCGAACGAGCCCATGGATCACGCCTATCTCCCGACCACCGGCCACGCCGTCGCGCTCGCCTTCCGCAGCCGCGACCCCGCGCGGGTCGGCGTCAACATCGAAAGCGCCCACGCCATCCTGGCCGGGCTGGACCCGTCGGACGAAATGGGATTTGCGCTCTCGTTTGACAAGCTCTGGACCGTCCACCTCAACGACCAGAACGGGCTCAAGTTCGACCAGGACAAGACCTTCGGCGCGGTGGACCTGCGCCGCGCGTTCAACCAGGTGCGTATCCTGGACGCCTACGGTTACGGCCGGCGCGGCGAGTACGTAGGACTGGATGTCAAGGCCATGCGCACCCAGAAGGACGCCTGTGCCACGCGGCATCTCAGCAACAGCCGGACCATCTTCCTGGACCTGCTGAAGGTCTCCCGCGGACTCAGCGCCGCCAGGCTCAACGCGCTGGTCGCCGCGCGCGATTACGAGGCGCTCGACCTGTACATCGTGTCCCGGCTCATGGGCCGGTGAGCGGGTCGCGCCGTCCGACTTGTCCGACTCGTCCGACCTGTCTGACGGGCTCGCCTTCTCCGGGGCCGCGCCGGGCGGCCAAATCGCGGCTTGCCTTTTAGCGCGCCAGCCGGTATAGAGTATCCATTCAGGCCGGATCCCATCCGGGCCCGTGGCCCAGGAGACGCACAGCATGACGCAGCACAGCAGTCTTAAATCCGTCAATAAGATCAAGACCAAGCGCAACGTGCTCAAGCGCTTCGAGCGGATTGACCTCTTGCGCGCCCGCGGCCAGTGGAAAGAGGGTGACCGCGGCCATGGCCTGCCCAAGACCAAGCCCCCGGAATGAGCCGGGTACCCGCCTGCACAAGTTCCTGGCGTCGGCCGGCTGCGGCTCCCGGCGCGCGTGCGAGCGCCTGATCGAGGCCGGCCGCGTGTCCGTGGACGGCGCGACGGTGCGCGAGCAGGGCGTGCGCATCGAGCCCGGACGCCAGGCCGTGCAACTGGATGGCCGGCCCGTGAAGGCGCCCCAGGCGCGGGTCACCCTCCTGTTCAACAAGCCGCGTGACGCGCTGTGCACCGCGCGCGATCCGCGCGGGCGTCGCACGGTGTTCGATCTCCTGCCGCCGCTGCCGCAGCGCGTGTTCACTGTCGGGCGCCTGGACCGCAACAGCGAGGGGCTGCTGCTCGTGACCAATGACGGGGCCCTGGCACAGGCCTTGGCCCATCCCCGCTACGGCGTGGAAAAGCGCTATCGCGCCTGGACGGCCGCCCCACTGAGCCCGGAAAGCCAGGCGCGGCTGCGTCGCGGCGTCCTGTCGCAGGGCGAGCACCTGACCCTGCGCGGCCTCGAGCCCAGTCGCCGGGACGGCGTCCGCTGGCGCTGCGAGATCCGGCTCGGTGAAGGACGCAACCGGCATATCCGCCGCATGTTCGAGGCGCTCGGCATCCCGATCCTGAGGCTGCAACGCGTGGCGCTTGGCCCGCTGGAACTCGGCTCGCTGCGGGCCGGCGCCTGGCGGCCTCTCTTGGAGATCGAACGGCGCGCCCTGCAAGAGGCCGTGCGGCCTCCGCCCGAGCGAACGGCGGCGAATCCGGCCCGCCGTCCGGACGCCGGCACTCCTTGATCACCGATCCGCCCGAAGACCGGCTTGCACGCCGCGCGAGCGCGTGGTAGGATACGGTTCAAGAACGTTCGTCGCAGCGCGGCGGAGGCCGCGCGGGGGAGGGTCCATGAACGCACGCTGGATGTGGGGCTTGCTGGCGGGCGCAGGCTGCGCCGCGGGAGCGGCGTCCGCGCCGGTCACCCGCATGGTGGTCCTCGAAAACAACAGCAACCTGCGCGCCCGGGCTCTGGCTACAGCCGAAGTGGTCGGGACACTCTCGCAGGGAGATCCCATCGAGGCCAAGGGTATCGAGCAGAACTGGGTTGAGATCGTCCCGCCGACGAATGTTGACCTGTGGGTGCTGGGCGATTACGTCAGGGAGGGCGTCGTCGAGTGCAGCCAGACCGTGAACGTGCGCGCGGGGCCCGGGATCAATTTTTCGATTGTGGGCAAGGTGGGGCCTGGCGCCCGCGTGGATGTCCGCGGTGCGCACGGGGAGTGGATGAAAATCGCGCCGCCCGACGGCTCCTCCGTGTGGATCGCGCGGGAACTGGTGGGCGCCGTGCCGCCGAAGCCTGCCGTGAAACCCGCTCCCGCTCGGCAGGAGCCGGCGGCTCCGCCCGCCCTGCCGCCCGCCCCGGCGGTCGCCCCGGCGGTCGCGGCCAGGCCGCCTGCGCCAGTTGCCGTGCCCGCGCCGGCTACCGCGCCGGTCCCCGAGGCGGCATCGGGTTCCCGGGCGACGGTATTCGTGCCGCCGGCGCCGGGTTCGACCTCCGCGCCGCCGGCGCAGTCCGCGGCGCGGCTCGAGTTCCGGGTGCCGGCCGGACTGGATCTGGTGGAGGCCGTCGGGCAGGGCCGCTGGCGGGAAGTGGAGGGCGTGCTGCGCCCCAAAGACTTCATTTTCCGGGCGCCCAGCGAGTTCCGGCTCGTGGCCGAGGGCGGAAACCGGCATTCGGAGACGATCTGTTTCGTGCTGGGCAACCGCGCCCAGTTGCAGGCGCTCCTCTACCGCTCCCTCTCGATGGGCGGCCGCGAATACTGGGTCAAGCGCCAGAAGTATCCCGTGCTCATTCCCGAGCGGATCGTGCTGCAACGGGCGCCCGACCTCAACCGCGGGCCGGAGCCCGTGGGCGCGGCGCGCCCGAGCCCGTGAGCGCGGCTTCCAGCAGGGCATAGCGCCGCAGCAGGGCGCCGTACCGAGCCGCCAAGCGCCGGTCGGGTTTCATCTGCTCGGGCGGAAGCAGGGCCGGCACGGCGTCTTCGAACGGCACGAACCGGCGCGCGCGCGCGCAGCGCCAGCCGTGCAGCGCCCGGAGCGCTGCCCCCCGCGAGGCCGCGTTGGGCCGGTCGGTCCGGCCTACCGGCGCCTGGAAGACGTCGGCCATCACCTGCAGCAGGGCCCGGTTGACCGACGCGCCCCCGACGGCCACGAGGGTGCGCGGCAGGAGCCCGAGCCGGCCGGCGTGCAGCCGCATCGCGAGGCATTGCCCTTCCGCCAGGGCGCGGATACAGCGCTCCGGCGCCAGGCGCCGGAGCGGCGCGTCGTCCGCGCCGAACCGCCGGATACACGGCCGCGGAACGCGCGGCGTGATTTCAGGCGCCGTGAAGTGGAACCCGATCGCACCCCCGTTGCCCGGCGGCGTGGCTGCCAGTGCGGCCTCGAACCGCTCCCACGAGCCTCCCGCGTACCGGTCGCGCGCCCATTCCCGCGTGAGAGACCCGTTTTGGAAGCAGACCAGGGCCATGCAGCCGCCCGGCCGGATCGGGTTCCCGAAGAGGTGGCCTTCCTCCGCCGACGGGCGCGGCGCGGCCGGCGTGCCGAACACCGTATCGCTCGTCCCGAGGCTCACCGCAACCGTGCCCGGGTCCGCCAGCCCGAGCGCCGCCAGGCTGCTCGGGTTGTCGCCGGTGAACGCGATCACGAGCGCGCGCCGGTTGAACCCGTAGCGGAGGGCATAATAGGACGCGATCCGGCCGATGACCGCGTGAGACGGCCCGATCGGCCCGAGGCGCCGGGCCAATCCGGGCGCCGTGCAACGCAGTGCCGCCGGCGCCCACCGCCGCGTCCGGATGTTCATCAGGTTCATGCCGGAGGCATCGCCCGGCTCGAGCGGCGCGTAGCCGCCGATCAGCAGCGAGGCCGCAAACGAGCTCACCAGCGATATCCGCTCCGTGGCCGCGTAGCGGTCGGGCCGGGTCTGATACAGCTTGGCGATCTGGTTGCCCGTGAACCGCTCGATGGCGCGCGAGCCGGTCAGGCGCGCCACGGCGGCGGGTCCGCCCAGGACGGATTCCCGCGCCCGGCATTGCGCGGTCGTGCTGGTGTCCATCCAGACCGGGCTGTCCTCGACGGCGAAGGCCCCGCGCAGTTGCGGCTCCAGCGGCCGCCGCGCATCCAGCGCGCCCAGCCGCCGCCATGTCCCCGCGGCCCAGTAGACGCTGCCGTGCTGCTGGCCGGAGCCGGACACCGCCGCGATCCGGGCGAGCGGCAGCCGCGCCCGGCGCATGCCCGCCAGCAACCGGTCGAGCGCCGCCGCCCACATCCGCGGCGGCGCGGTGACTGTCCGCCCGTCCGCCCCGCGGTGTACGCCCCCGCGGGTCCGGTAGGCGGGGAGGTCGTCGTCGAAGGACACGGCCGACTCGGCCAGCGGCTGCCCGGCGGCGTCCAGGAGCGCGGCCTTGAGCGCCTGCGTGCCGAAGTCCAGGCCGAGAAAGAAGCGTTGCGAAGACGCGTTCATCAGCGGAACTGTACCACAACCCGGAGGGTACGGGAACCAGGAAATACGGCGGACCGCAAGGCCCCTCGGCGCCGCGGGAGGAGCGATGGCGGCGCACGAAAGACGAAAGTTGCTTATCGGCTGCTTCGGTCGCAGCAAATTAAAGTAACGATCGTTACTCTAATTTGTATGACCCGGGCGATGGAGAAGGATGCGGGCAAGGTCGCGGAGGCGCTTCCGGAAGGCGGCGGCTACGGCGGGACCCTGATAGGAGGCGGGGTAGAGCGTAGCCGGCAAAAGCGGATCGTCGGCCATGGCATGGGTGTACCGGCGGAGCTCGGCGCGCATCGTGTCCAAGGTCATCCGCCATGTGTGGGGCGGCTGGAGCGGCGCGGTTGGCTGGAGATAGCGGAGATGAATGGTTTCCAGCCGGTCGAAGTCCCACGCTTGGGCGGCCAACTCGGAACCGGATTTTCCAAACACCGTGTACGCTTCAAACAGGACGGCGACATCCTCAAGAGCCGCCGCCTGGTGCAAGTCGTGAATCAGCGGCCGGATATCATGAGCCGCGACCCAAACGCTTCTTTGCAGGCACCCCATTCGAGTCCGACGCAGAAATCTTTGCAGGGCAATGCGATAGCTGCGACATGTTTCGGGCACATCATAGACGAGGACATACCAACGCTTGCTCCAGCGACGATTCCAGAACCGTTCCGGCCACAGCCAGTCCGAGACGCGTGATTCCCCCGCCGCCGTTAATCGGAGCAGCGGCGTCTTACCGTCCGAGCGCCGAAGGGCAATCAGGCCTGCTCGGGCCAGGCGGTCGGCGGCTCGGCGCCATGCCGTTGGGAAAGCGTCTTCGCCGCGAGGTTTCAGAGACACTCGGGGCAATCCCTCCAGGATCGTGTCCGCGACAAGGGGAAGCAGATCAAGGATGTCAGCAGCCAGTTGCCGGCGCCAAATAGGAAGCGAAAACTGTGTTCGATCCCGTGGCATGGCGACCCTCCTTGAGCTGGGAAAGGGCGTCTCGCCCCATTTCATGATGCCGGATCTTGACAAATTAGAGTAACGATCGTCAATTTAATTTGCACAGGCCACTGTGTTACGGGGCGATCTCCTTTGACGTCAAACGGGGGGTGGCGGCTGTTCGGCGCCGCGCCTCGTGAAGCGGCGGGTAGCACAACGAGGCTCTTCAGTCCTGTTTCTGGGCCACGCTGGTTCCTCTCGCGTGACAGAGAGCATACGCCGCAGGCGCAGGGCTGTGTCCCAGGGACAGGAGGCTGTGGTCGAGCGAGTTAAGCGAACGTGCTGGCGCGTTGCGCCGGAATAAAACGTTAGCGAAGCGAGATCACTGCAACAGGACAGGCGGCCGCAAAATAACGCTTGCATTCCGGGCGCACCGCGCCCAATGATGGGATTCAGGCCGGAGAGAGAGGACCATACACCATGATAGGGAAAAGCATTCGCCTCGAACGGATTATCAACCGTCAGACGGGCAAGACCGTGATCGTGCCCATGGACCACGGTGTGACCGTGGGTCCGATTCCGGGCTTGATTGACATGAAGCAGGCGGTCGAAACCATCGTTGCCGGCGGCGCCAACGCCATTGTCGAGCACAAGGGCATCGTGCGCGCCGGGCACCGCCAGTCGGGCCGGGATATCGGGCTGATCGTGCACCTCTCGGCCAGCACGGCGCTGTCGCCGGACCCGGCCGGCAAGGTGCTGGTCTGCACGGTGGAAGAGGCGCTGCAACTCGGCGCCGACGGCGTGTCCATCCACGTCAACCTGGGCGCACCGACCGACGACGCCATGCTCGGGCATTTCGGGCTGGTCAGCCGCCGCTGCACGGCCTGGGGCATGCCGTTGCTGGCGATGATGTACACCCGGGGCGAGAAGATCAAGAGCGAATACGACCCCGATTGCGTCAAGCACGCCGCGCGGGTAGGCGCCGAGCTGGGCGCCGACATCGTCAAGGTCAATTACACCGGCAGCCCGTCGAGTTTCGAGCAGGTGACGCAGGGGTGCCCGGTGCCGGTGGTGATTGCGGGCGGGGAGAAGCTGGAGTCGGACGCCGACATTCTGGCCATGGTGGAGGGCGCCATCCAGGCGGGGGCGGCGGGCGTTTCGATCGGGCGCAACGTGTTTCAGCACCGGCATCCCGCGCGGATGATCCGGGCGCTTTCGCGGATCGTGCACGAGCGGGTGCCCGCGCGCGACGCGCAACGCGAACTGGAGGCCGGGTCGTGAAGCAGGTCTGGGTGCGCATACAGCCCTGGGACAAGAACCTGGCCGTTGCCGCCCTCGAAAGCGGGGCGGACGCCGTGATCGTGGACCCGGGCATGACGCCCCGGGTCCGGGAACTGGGCCGGATGGCGACCGTGTCGGAAGACGGCGACCGGGTACTCGGCCGCGACGTGCTGGCGCTGGACATCCGCTCGAAGGCCGACGAGCAGGCGGCGGCTGCCGCACCGCGCGATGCCATGCTCTGGCTGCGCCTAAAGGACTGGGCCATCATTCCGCTGGAAAACCTGCTGGCGCAGCGCGGCCGGATCCTGGCGGACGTCGAGACCGCCGAGCAGGCGCGGACCATGCTGGGCGTGCTCGAGCGGGGCGTGGACGGCGTCGTGATGTCGGGGCGCGACCCGGCCGAGGTTCGCAAGGTGGTGGCGCTGGTTCACGGGCTCTCGCCGCGCCTGGAGTTGATCGAGGCGACGGTGACGCGCGTGCAGCCCTGCGGGATGGGCGACCGCGTGTGCATTGACACCTGTTCGGCGATGGCGTCCGGGCAGGGCATGTTGGTGGGCAACACGAGCAGCGCCTTTTTCCTGGTGCATGCCGAGACGCTCGACAATCCCTACGTGGCCGCGCGCCCGTTCCGGGTCAACGCCAGCGCGCTGCACGCCTACCTGCTGCGGCCCGGCAACCGGACGTCGTATCTCTCCGACCTGTCCATCGGCGACGAGGTGCTCGTGGTGGACGCCGAAGGCCGCACGCAGACGGCCTGGGTTGGCCGCTGCAAGATCGAAGCCCGCCCCATGCTCCTGGTGTTCGCCGAGGTGCAGGGCCGCGAGATTTCCGTCTGCCTCCAGAATGCCGAGACCATTCATCTCGTCACGCCGGCCGGCAAGCCGGTATCCGTCGCGCGCCTGAAGCCGGGCGACCGCGTCCTCGCGCATCTCGAGGCCGGCGGCCGGCATTTCGGCATGAAGA
>CAZUYI010000061.1:10098-10333 GCA_964624095.1 uncultured Verrucomicrobiota bacterium
CGCTCACGGAGCGCTGACCGCCGGCGGCCGGCGCGGGCGGAGCTAGGGGGAGTCCGAGCCGGGGCCGGCCGGCGCGGCCGGGTCCGGCGGGCGGGCGGCGGCCCGGCGCAGGCCTTGGAAGAAGGACTGCAGCAGGTGCCGGCACTCCGCATCGAGGACGCCGCCGCGCACCTCGGCGCCGGGCAGCGGCCCCGTTCCCTGGGGATCGGGCGCGCCGAAGACCACCCGGGCGATG
>CAZUYI010000062.1:0-470 GCA_964624095.1 uncultured Verrucomicrobiota bacterium
CGCAGACCGGCACCGGCAAGACCGCCGCGTTCGGCCTGCCGCTGCTGCAGCACCTGGGCACCCATCCGCAGGCCGTGAACGGCCCGCGCCGGCCGCGTGCCCTGATCCTGGCCCCGACCCGCGAACTGGCCATCCAGATTCATAAGGATGCCCTGGCGCTGGGCGCCCATACTCCCTTCCAGTCGGCCGTGCTGTACGGCGGTATGGATTATCGCAAGCAGCAGGACTATCTGGCCCGAACGCGCGTGGACCTGGTGGTGGCCACGCCGGGGCGCCTGCTCGATTTCAAGGGCAAGGGCATCCTGCGCCTTCAGCACGTGGAAATCCTGGTCGTTGACGAGGCGGACCGGATGCTCGATATGGGCTTCATTCCCGACGTCCGCCGCATCGTGTACAGCCTGCCGCCCAAGCAGCGCCGCCAGACGATGCTCTTCAGCGCCACGCTGGATGCGGATATCCTGAGGCTGGCA
>CAZUYI010000062.1:480-4380 GCA_964624095.1 uncultured Verrucomicrobiota bacterium
GCATCCGCCTGGATGGTTGACCCGGTCCAGGTGTCCGTGGAGCACGAGGCCGTCACGGTCGAGGCCATTGACCAGAAGGTGTTTGCCGTGGCCGCCCGCGACAAGTTCGCGTTGTTGCTCCACGTGCTGCGCCGCGAGCCGGTGACCCGGGCGCTGGTCTTCCGCAACCGGCGGGACGGGGTCGAGCGGCTGACGCGCCGCCTGGCGGACTACGGCGAGGCCTGCGCCCCGCTGTCGGGCGATGTGCCTCAAGACAAGCGGTTGCGCATCCTGGAAGGATTCCGCGAGGGCCGTATCAAGGTCGTGGTGGCCACGGACGTCGCCGGACGCGGCATCCACGTGGAAGGGATCAGCCACGTGATCAATTACGACGTGCCGTACGAGGCGGAGGATTACGTACACCGTATTGGAAGGACCGGGCGCGCGGGGGCGGCCGGCACGGCGCTGACCTTTGCCTGCGAGGAGGGCGCCTTCTGCATGCCGGCCATCGAAACCTTCATCGGCCGGCGTCTGCCCTGCGTCCAGCCGGAGGAGGACTGGCTGGCCCTGCCGCCGCGCCCGGCGGGCGCACCGCCGCCCGGCGAAGACCAGGGCCCGGTGGGCGCGCCGGCGGCGCGCCGGCACGAGCGGCGCCCGGGTGGATCGCGCGGTAGCGGGTTCGGCCGCCCGCGAGGCGGGCGCCGGCCCGGCTAGCCGGGCGGCCGCCGCCAGGCCCACAGCGCCACGGCGGTCGCCGCGGCCGCGTTCAGGGATTCGACCCCGCGCGTCATGGCAATCGAGACCCGCTCGCAGCGGCGCCGCAACGGGTCCGGCACGCCCTGTCCTTCCAGGCCGGGAACCAGTCCGTAGCGTTCCGGCGGCCGCACCGACTCGAGCGCCGCCCCGTGCAGGTCGAGCGCAAACAGCAGCGGCCCCGCGCCGGCCGCCACGTCGGCCAGCGCCGGCCCGGCCCACAACGGGATTTTCCAGACGGTCCCGGCCGAGGCCCGCACGGATTTTGGCAGGAAGGGGCAGGCCGCCTCCCGGGTCAATACGGCCCGCGCGGCGCCGAGTCCGGCCGCCGCGCGCAGGGCGGCCCCGACATTGTCGGGATCGCCGAAGGGGATAAACAGCGTGCAGCCTGCCGGCCAGGGCGCCGCCGGATCGAACGCCGGCAGGGGCGGCGTACGCAGGGCCAGCAGCGGGCCGGGTACGCCGAACACGTTGAGCTCGCGGAACCGGGCGGACTCGAGCCGGATGCAGGGCAGGTCCGGCCGGTCTGCCGGCGGGCCCGGCAGAGCCGGCGTCGTAATCCAGGCGGTCGCCTCGGCCGCGGACTCCCGCAGCAGGTCCGCCACCAGTTTTTCACCGCCAGCCAGGCATTCGCCGTGGGCACGGATGCCGCGGGCGGTGTGCAGGCTCACGAGTCGTTTCCAAACTGGATTCGCGACGCTCGAAATCAGGGTTCCGGCCAAGGCCGGAGGTGTTGGATGCCGGGTGCGGGGCGCAGGCAGGTTTTTCATAGGCTTCGCACGACCTTGCGTTCCGCGCCTGCCAGCGCCCCGATGAGCGCCGCGGCCGAGTCCGCCGCGCGCAGGGCGGCCAGGAAGCCGGCTTGCTTGCTCAGCATGCACAGCCGGGCCAGCACGTGCAGGTGGAGCCGGTCGTCCTGGCAACAGATCAGGAAGAACAGGTCGGTTTTCCGGCCGTCCGGCGCGCCGAACGGCACGGGATTCGCCGCGCGGCCGAGCCCGATGAACGATTCCACGAACATGTAGGGCTCGTGGTGCCGCGGATGGAGCAGGGCAATGCCGTCGGGCAGGGCCGTCGAGCAGAGGGCTTCCCGGGCTTCGAGGCTGGCTAAAAACTCGCCCGGCGAGCAGACGAGCCCGGTGCGGTCGGCCAGCGCCGCCATGTCGCGCAGGACCGACGGCTTGGTCTTCGAACACAGGCGCGGCTCGACGGCCTGCGGATGGAGCAGGCCCTCGAGAAGCCCCCCGGATGGGCCCCGGGACGTGGTTCGGTGAAAGGCGGCCAGCGGCTTGGGCGCGAAAGCCAGCACGCGTTGCGACGCCCAGGCATCGAGCTCTTTCTTGCGGAAGACCAGGCGGCTGCCGGTCCGCTCGAAGGGCACAACGTCCTGGCGCACCAGCAACTCCAGGTCGCGCGCCGTCAGGTGCAGGTAGGCGGCGGCTTCGGCCAGCGTGAACGTACGATAGGGCACGGGCGGCTCCTTTCCCGCGGCCCCGGCCCGCGCCCGTCGTACATCTGCCGCGGAACGGCCGTCTTCAGTTGGCGGGCGTCGGCGCGTTGGTGGCGAACGGGATGCGCAGCCCCATGGGGACGTCGGGCGTAAAGGACTCGAACTTCTTTTTGAGCGCGTTCAATTCCTGGTCCTGGGCCAGCAGGCTGTCTATCTTCTTTTGCAGCGCGCGCATCTCCTCCTGGAGCGACCGGATCGCGGGCGTCTCGTCGTACAGCGTGGTGATGCGCGCCTGGACGCGCCGGTTCAGTTCCTCGTATTCCGATCGCGCCTGAATGCTCTGCCGCACGAGGGCGGGATCCACGGTGATGGGCTGGAACATAGGCCCGCCGCCGGCCAAAAAGGGAGGCACGGGTGCCGGCGCCGCCGGCGGAAGGGGGTCGGGCGCCGGGCCCGGGGCCGGCAACGGAGCGTCCTGAGCCCGCGTCGCGATCCAGGCCGAGGCCACCAGGGCTGCCAGGCATCCATACAGGGCGCACGTCTTCATCAACGCTCTCCGTGTTCAAGGTTGCACAACGCGAAAGGATAGCAGGTCGATGTGCAGTCTACCCGCTGGACTGAGCCGGGCAAGTATTTTTTTAAATAGGATGCTCGAAAAAAGCGTTTTGCGTTGTCTCGGCGACGCTGAAGGCGGAGCATATATCCTCGAAGCTGTCCCCGCAGTTGTTGTTCGGAATGAGCCGCCGGTGGAAGGCATCGGGGGCAACCCCAAAATAGAAGTTACAGGCGCAATGTCTGTTAGGCCCTACCATCCATTGCTCGCTTCGCGCATGCTCTCAAGCGAAACAGGCTGCATCCGCGTCGATCTTCCGTCTTGCCAACAGTCCCCCGTCGTCTTCCTCCCCTTCGGTGCTTTGTGCGAGCCTCTGATCCCGCTTTGTCCGGCCTCCGGCTTCGGGCCTCCGTCCCCTCGGTCAACTTGGTCCCCAAGGTCAATCAGCCCCGTGCCCCGTGCCCGTCCAGCCCATCGCGCAACCCACTACCCCATCTCCCGCGCCAGCGGTAGGAGGGGCGGCCCGCGGTGGCCGCCGCGACGCCTCTACACTCATACGACGATGGGCATGTTCTGCCAAACCTTCCCGAAGGTGCGAGACCGCTTCCGAGAAACGCTGGCGCTGAACGGCGCCACCGGGCGGGACCGCTCCGTGACGCTTGCCCGAGGCACAGCCCTGACCGGCTCACGACTCCGCTCCGCGCGGGGTCCTGTGCCGGACGGGTTTGGCAGGGGTCGCTTTCCCCATATCGCTTTTCCCATTGCCACGACGCAGGGCGGGCCGCATAATGCCCGCAGACCGCCAGATTCTGGCGCCGCCGGGAGGAGCGTTTCATGGATGTCTCGATTGTCGTGCCGGTTTATAACGAAGAGGAAAACGTGGCCCGGCTGTGCGACCGCCTGCACGCCGCGCTCGGCCGGCTCGGCCGCCGGTACGAGCTGATCCTAGTGGACGACGGCAGCCGCGACGGGACCTGGGCGGCGCTCAAGAGCCAGGCCGGCCGGATCCCGCACCTGCGCCTGGTCCGGCTGCGCCGCAATTTCGGGCAGACCGCCGCCATGAGCGCCGGGATTCACCGGGCGACGGGCGACGTCATCGTGACGCTCGATGCCGACCTTCAAAACGATCCGGACGATATTCCCCTGCTGCTCGAGCGCATGGACC
>CAZUYI010000062.1:4390-6109 GCA_964624095.1 uncultured Verrucomicrobiota bacterium
ACTTCGGCTGCACCCTCAAGGCATACCGGCGCGAGGTGTTGGCCGACGTCCGGCTGTACGGGGAGATGCATCGGTTCATTCCGGCGCTCGCCAGTTGGGTCGGCGGCACGGTCGAGGAAGTGGTCGTGCGGCACTATCCCCGGCAGTTCGGCCGGTCCAAGTACGGCCTGTCACGGATTGTGCGTGTGATCCTGGACCTGTTCACCGTGTCGTTCCTCCTGCGCTACAGCCGGTCGCCCATCCAGATTTTCGGGCGCATCGGCCTGTTGCTGGGCCTCCTGCCCGGGCTCGGGCTCCTGGCCGGCATGGTCCTGGCCAATCTCTCCTATCACCTGTTCGACACGCGCTTCGCCGCCGACCTGCTCAAGCGGCCGTTCTGGGTCATGACCTGCTTCATGCTGATCTTTTTCGGCTTGCAGTTCATCAGCATGGGCATTCTGGCGGAAATCCAGATTCGTACCTATCACGAGTCCCAGGGCAAGCCGATCTATGTCATCCGAGAGGTCGTCGAGCCGCCCGCCGAGCCGCCGGGCGGCGTCGCGAACCCGAACCCCGTCGCGAACGCCTGAGGTGTCATGTCGTTGTCCACCGGGTCTTCCATGGAGGGCGCCGGCCTGCCTGCGGGCCTGCCGTCCGCCGTGCTCGCGGCGGTGACGAGCCTGTATCTGGCGCTGTTGCTGGCCGGCGTGGGCATTGACGTGGCGCTCGTGGTGCGGGGCCTGGCCCGGCCGGAGCGCTGGGCGCGGGGCCTGGCCCGGCTCCGGGCGCGGCCCTGGACCCAGCGGCTGGTGCTGCGGTTGGCCCTGTTGCTTCTGGGAATCGAACTGGCGATGGGCATCGCGCTCTCCGCGGTTCGGCGGGCGAACGGGCTCGCCGGGCTGGATCCGGAGTACGCGCAGACCGTCGTCGCCCTCGTGCACGGGCTTGTGTTCCATGGGGCGGCGCTGGTCATCCTGGCCGGGCTGATGAAAGCCCGGGGCTGGACCTGGCGCCGCGCGTTCGGGTTGGGCGCCGGCGGCGTGGTGCAGCGGCTGGGCGCCGGGCTGGCGCTGTACGCGGGGTCCCTGCCGGTGTTCTTCGTGTCGGCCGCCGTCTCGCACCTGGCGCTGCGCCAGTTCGGATTTGCCGTGGACATCCAGGAGGTGGTGCTGGTCTTCGTTCAGCCGCAATCGCCCTGGCTGCTGGCGGGCCTGCTGGGCATGGCTCTGGTCACGGCGCCGCTGGCGGAGGAGCTCCTGTTTCGCGGGGTGCTGTTGCCGGCGCTCCTCAAGCGCATGGGGCCCGGCCCGGCGGTGGTCCTGTCGTCGGCCTTCTTCGCGGCCATGCACCTGCACGGGCCGGCGTTGTTTCCGCTGTTCGTGCTGGCCATCGGGTTTTCTCTTGCCTATATCTACACGGGGTCGCTCTGGGCGCCGATGCTGATGCATGCGGCCTTCAACGGCATGAACCTGGCCCTGGTGTTCCTGACCTCGTCCTGACGGACGGCCGGCACCGCGGCCCATCGAGAACGACCATGACGCCTGTGCCAACCATTGCCTGGATTCCGGATAGGCCGGGATGCCCGATCCCCGGGCGGCTGCGGTGGGTGGATCAGACCCGGCTGCCCGGCGCGCTGGTCTATCGCGAGACGACCGATCCGCGCGTCGTCTGGACGGCGATCCGCACCTTGCAGGTGCGCGGCGCGCCGGCCATCGGCATCTGCGCGGCCTACGGTGTGCT
>CAZUYI010000062.1:6119-10208 GCA_964624095.1 uncultured Verrucomicrobiota bacterium
CGCGCTTGCCGTGGCGGCGGCCGTGCAGCGCGCGCGCGCCGCCTCGGGGTCGGCCCTGGCGGAGGCCGCCGCCCGCGCGGCCGACCGGCTCGCCACGGCCCGGCCGACGGCCGTGAACCTGTTCTGGGCGCTCGACCGCATAAAAGCCTGCGCCGCGCGCGCCGCCCGGCGGGGCCCGGAGGCCGTCCGGCGCGCCTTGATCCGCGAGGCGCTCGCCATTCGCCGCGAGGACCTGGCCATGAGCCGGGCCATCGGCCGGCACGGCGCCCGGCTGCTCCGTCACGGCGACACGGTGCTCACCCATTGCAACGCGGGCGGGCTGGCGACCGCGGGCTACGGCACGGCGCTGGCGCCGATCTATGAGGCCCGCCGGCTCGGACGCCGCGTGAAGGTCGTCGCCGACGAAACCCGGCCGCTGCTCCAGGGCGCGCGGCTGACGGCCTGGGAGCTCATGCGGGCCGGCATCGAGGTCACGCTTATCTGCGACAACATGGCCGCCCAGGTCATGAAAGAGGGCCGGATCAGCCGGGTGCTGGTCGGCGCCGACCGGATTGCCGCCAACGGGGATGCGGCCAACAAGATCGGGACGTACGGCCTGGCCGTGCTGGCGCGCGCGCACGGCATCCCGTTCACCGTCCTGGCGCCCTCGTCCACGTTCGACCGCGCCCTGGCCTCGGGGGCCGGGATTCCCATCGAGGAGCGGGGTGCCGAGGAGATTACCTGCGGATTCGGGCCGCGCACCGCGCCGGAAGGCGTTGCGGTGTACGCGCCGGCCTTCGACGTGACGCCGGCCCGGCTGATCACGGACATCGTGTGCGAACACGGCCTGCTCAAGCCGCCGTTCGGCCCCGCGATCCGCCGGCTCCCCGGCCCCGGGGCGGCCGGGTAACGACCATGCATCCGTCCGGACAGACCGTGGCGGACCTCGGCGAACAGGCGCTGCTGCGCCGGCTGGTACGGGGCCTGCCCGCGCGCCCGGACGTGGCGGCGGGGCCCGGCGACGATTGCGCCGTGGTGTGCCCGGCCGGCGCGGGGCGCTGGGACTGGCTCCTGAAATCCGACCCGTTCATCGAGGGCGTCCATTTTACCGCCGCGACGCCGGCGGCCGCCGTCGGGCACCGGGCCTTGGCCCGTGTGCTCAGCGACGTGGCCGCGATGGGCGGCGAGCCGCTCTGGGTGCTGGTCAATATCGTGGCGCCCGCCTCCCTGCCCGCGCGGCGCCTGGCGCGCGTCTATGCCGGGCTTGCCCGCCTGGCGCGGCGCCGGACCGTGGCCGTGGCGGGCGGCGACCTGGCCCGGGGCCCGCGGCTCGAGTTGCACGTGTTCGCCGTCGGCCGCGCACCGCGCGCGCAGGCGATTCGGCGCTCGGGCGGCCGGCCGGGCGACCGGCTGTTCGTGACCGGCGCGCTCGGGGGCGGCGACCGGGCCCTGGCGTTTACGCCCCGGCTGGCCGAGGGCCGCTGGCTGCGCCGGGGCCGGTGGGCCACGGCGATGATTGATCTCAGCGACGGGTTGGCGGTGGACCTGGCCCACCTGGCCCGGGCCAGCGGGCTGGGCGCCGTCGTCCGGCTCGAGGCGCTGCCGCTGGCGCCGGCCGCCGCCCGGCTGCCGCGGGCGGCGCGGTGGCGGCGTGCCTGCGGCGCGGGCGAGGATTACGAACTGCTGTTTGCCGTGCCGGCTGCGCGCGCCGCCGCGCTTCAGGCCGCCTGGCCGGCGAGCCTGGCGCCGTGCCGCTGCATTGGCGAACTCGTGCCCGGCCGCGGCCGCCTGACCTGGCTCGACGGGCGGGGCCGCCCGGTGTGCCTGGCGGCAGCCGGCTACGAGCATTTCCGGTCATGACCCCACGCACCGTCGTATCGAAGAGTCCCGCGGAGACCCGCGCGCTGGCCGCCTCGCTTGCGGTCTCGCTCGGGCCCGGCGCCGTGCTGGCGCTGCACGGCGAGCTCGGGACCGGCAAGACCTGCTTCGTCCAGGGGCTCGCCCGCGCGCTGGGAATCCGCGAGCCGGTGGCCAGCCCGACCTATGCGCTGGTGCATGAATACCGCGGAGCCCGCCCGCTCGTGCATCTGGATTTGTATCGCGTGGCGGCGCCCGCGGGACTCGAATCGCTGGGACTCGACGAGGTCCTCGATGGCGGGGGGATTACGGTCATCGAGTGGGCCGAGCGCGCCCGCGACTGGCTGCCGCCGCACACCCTCCATGTGACCTTCGAGCGGGGCACAGGGCCGCGCGAGCGCCGGATCACGGTCGGCGCCGCGCCGCCCGCCGGCGAGTCCGCGTCCTGAGGCGCGGGCGAGGGCGGCCGGGCCGCCTCGCCGAGGCCGCGCGGCTGCGTCTGTGTCGGCGCCGCTAGAGGACGGGCATCATCAGGTAGCAGGCGTTTTCCAGGAGCCGGCGCGCGGCCGGGCGGGCCTGCCAGGCCGCCAGGCCCAGCTCGGTACCGGCCGCCTGCTCCTGCAGCACGATCTGCTTGAGGGCGCGCACGAAGGTCGGATCGAACACGACCAGGTTGCTCTCGTAGTTCAGGCGCAGGCTGCGCATGTCCAGGTTCGCGCTGCCGACCACGGCCAGGCGGCCGTCCACGATCAGGGCCTTGGCGTGCATGAACGGCGGGCCGCGCTCGAAGACCCGCACGCCGGCCTGCAGCAACTCCTCGTACAGCGACTGGCCGGCCAGTCCCGCGTACAGGTGGTTGTTGCGGCAGGGAACGATCAGGCGCGTGTCCACGCCGCGCCGCGCCGCGGAACAGAGCGCCTCGAGCAGGGGGCGGGGCGGCACGAAGTAGGGGGTCACCACCAGCACCTCGTGCCGGGCCGCCACGAGGCATTCGAAGAACACGCGGGCAATCACTTCCATCTCGTCCTCGGTCGGCCCGCTGTTGGCCACGCGGATCAGCGACGGTCCCACGGCTGGCAGGTGGGGGAAGTGGGCCGCCTGCAGGAGCGTGTCGGGATCGTCATCGGTCATGAAATGCCAGTCGCGCAGAAACGAATACTGCAGTTCTTGCACGATTGGGCCGCGGACTGCCACGTGGTAGTCGCGGATGGCCGGGGCGCCCGGCCGGGATCGGTTATCGTTCCGGATGTTGAGCCCGCCGCTAAAGGCCAGCTCTCCGTCCACGATCAGGAGCTTGCGGTGATTGCGCAGGTTGATTTGAAACTGGCGCTTGAACAGGTTGGCCTGGGTCCACCCGGCCAGCTGCAGGCCGGGTACGCGGCGGTAGCGGGTCAGCGTGCCGGCCAGCCGCGCGCCGGTCGAGCCGAAGCAATCGTAGAGGCAGCGCACGGCCACGCCGTCGCGCGCCTTGGCCGCCAGGGCATCGAGGAACTCCCGGCTGACCTCATCGTGCCAGAGGATGAACGTCTGCAGGTGCACGTGGTGGCGGGCAGCGCGGATGGCCGCGAGCATGCGGGGATAGGCTTCGTCGCCGCCCACGAGCGGCTCGATGGCGTTGCCGCCCAGGAGCGGGTAATCCTCGAGGATGGCGTCCAGGGTCCGGTTCAGCGCCCGGTCCGACGGGTCGGCGGGTTGCGCGGCTCGCGTTTCGTGCACGGCGCGCCAGTAGACGAGCGGCAGGGATTCCTGTTCGCGCGCCTGGCGGGCGCTGAGCAACTCGGCGTCCGCCCGCTGCTTGCGCCAGGCCTTGCGGGGCACGCGGTTGATCCCGAAGAGCAGGTACAGCAGCGGGCCAATCAGCGGGAAGGACCAGGCCACGAAAATCCAGAGCAGGGCCGAACTCGATTCCCGGCGGGTCTTCAGGCAGTTCAGGCACACGAGCAGGAACAGGGCCAGGTGCAGGCCGGCATTGAGCAGCACCCAGGCCCACGGCGGCTCGCGGCTGAACCAGGCAAACACGGTGGTACCCATGACGCGGCGATTATAGCGGGTGGCCCGCGGGTGTCGAGGCCGTACGCGCCGCCGCGTGGCGCAGGGCCTCGACCAGCGCGCACAGGTCGGGCGGCCACGGCGCCTGGAACGTCAGGCGGCGCCCCGTCACGGGGTGTTCGAAGGCGAGCGACTCGGCGTGCAGCATCTGCCGCGGCGCCGCGCCCGGGGCGGCCGCACGCCGACCGTACTGACGGTCGCCCA
>CAZUYI010000063.1:0-10182 GCA_964624095.1 uncultured Verrucomicrobiota bacterium
CCGCCTGCGGGCGCTTCGGGTTCTGTCCATACGCCCCTCCTTGCCGTTCCGCGCTGAACGAGTCTGACGAGGCCCGTTATAGACGCTTGCACACCCCCGTGCAAGAAAATCCCGCACCGACAGAAAACCAGCCGGGCCCCTACCCGAACGTCACGAACGAGAGCGCCTCCCGCAGCCGCTGCCCGCGAAGGGCCAGCCCGGAGAGGTCCTGAAGCCGGCCCGCGCGGCGCTGCGCCAGCAGCCGCGCCACGGTCACCGGCCCGAATCCCGGCACCCGCAGGAGCGCCTCGCGGCCGGCGCGGTTCACGGGCACCGGGAAAAACTCAGGGTGCCGGTCTGCCCAGCAGCGTTTCGGGTCGCGGTCGAGCGGCAGGTTGCGGCCGCCATCGAACCCGATGTCGGCCTCCTCGAAGCCGTATTTCCGGATGAGAAAGTCCACCTGGTACAGCCGGTGCTCGCGGCGCAGGCGGTCTTCCGGCCGGCCGGCCGCGGCGGCGTCGCCGGGCAATCCGCCGGCGCCTAGGCCGGCCTGGTAGGCGGAAAAATAGACCCGGTCCAGGCCCAGGCGCCGGTACAGTCCGAACAGGTAGCGCACGATCTCGGCGTCGGTCTCGTCGGAGGCCCCCACGACGAACTGGGTGGTGGTCCGAACGCGGGCGAGGCGCTCGCCGGGCCGGGTCAGGCGGGCCACGAGTTGCAGGGGGCGCACGATGTCCTCGAGGAACCGCTTGCGGCTCGAGAGCTTGCGGCAGTGCTTCTCGCCGGGCGTCTCGATGTTCAGCGAGACGGCGCTCGCCAGCGAGAGCGCTTCCCGGATGGCCGCCTCGGAGGCGCCGGGAATCAGCTTGAGGTGAATGTAGCCGCGGAACCGGTGCCGCGTCCGCAGCCGGGCGGCCACGGCGACGAGCTGCTCCATGGTCTGGTCGGGCGTGCCGGTCACGCCCGAGCTCAGGAACAGCCCGTGCAGGCGGTGCCGGGCGAGGTACTCCATGAAAACCCGCGCCGTTTCATCCGGGTTCAGCGAACACCGGCGCACGTCGTTCCCGCTGCGCAGGGGGCAATACCGGCAGTCGTTCACGCAGACGTTGGAGAGCAGCGTCTTGAGCAGGATCGAGCGCCCACCGTTGGGCAGCGTCACGGGATAGAGCCAGGCGCCGTCCGCGCCGCGGCGGCGGTGCTCCTCCGGCTGCGTACCGCAGGCGCAGGCCAGGTCGTAGCGCGAGTCGTCCGAGAGTATCCGCAGCTTGTCCAGCGTCTCCATACCCGGCTCCCCGATGCCCACAGCCTAGCATAACGCGCCGGAATTGTCAGCCCGGCAGGGGACGCGGCGCCCGGGCGGCGCGTCCGGACTCCGGGCGTTTCAGGGCAGCCTGTCATAAAGGACGGTTTGCATGCCGCATGATACGTCTTGACACCGACCCCGGGTTCAACTACTTCTTCCGCCATGAACGTGCGCCTTCACGGCCGGTTCCGGCCGGCGCCTGTTCGTGGCGGCTGAACGGCGGTTGCGTATCGGCATTCACGGCGAGGAGGCCCGCATGCTGACCCTCACGCGTACCAGCCTGTTCCTGACGATCCTCTGCCCACTGTGCGCGGCGGCGGGCGACGTGGATTGCCGGCCGGTTCCATTCAGCCGGAGCGAGGCCCGGTTCACGACGCTTGACAATCCAGACTACCGCGCCGGGGACCCCGAGCATCTCAAGGAATGGCGGGTAATGATGCGTCCGACCGGCGGCCAGCTGGGACTCCTTGAGATCACGAGCCTGCCGGCGGACGCCCTGCCCTGCACCGCGCGCCTGCGCGTGTATCAGGCGCTCCCGAAAGATTTGCTTCCGCCCCGCAAGGAGCCCGCCGATCCGGAATGGTTCCAGCCAATGGGCCTGGTCAATCCGGCGGCGCCGCTTCGAGCGTTGAGGTTCGAGCATCGGTGGACCCTGGAGTCCCTGCCCGCCTCGCTGCCCATCGCGCTGCCTCAGACGCTTCAGGGCCTGAACCGCTGCCTGCTGGAACTCCTGGATCCCCGCGGCCGCGTGATCCATTCCCTTGCGCCGGCCGAGATTGTCTCCGCGGAATCCTCGTCCCGGTGGCGCCCGTTCGGGCAGTGCAGGGCGTGGATCCTGTCGGATGACGAAATGGCCGACCGCCGCATCCGCGAACAGACCGACATCCGCGAGGTGGAGACCCTGAAGGACGCACCCGGCCAGTGGACGGACTACAACGAAGTGGGCGCCATCTGGATTGACGAGCACGCCGAGGTGAGCGCCCCCCTGCTGCGGCGGTTCATCCTCTCCGGCGGATGGATTGTCGGGCGCCGCAACGCGCTGGACGCCGTGTGCGGCCGGCTGGGGCTGCCCGCCGGACTCGCCGTGCTGGGCGGCGGCATCGCCGCGCTGGATGATCCCCGGACCGCCCGCGGGGAGGATGAGCGTCGCATCCCGCGCGATTTTGACCACGACCGTTTTGATTTCGCCAGTGCAGCCGGCTGCGGCAAGGAGCATGCCTATCCGCTGGAGAACGCCGGCGGGTTTTTTCGTCGCATCCGGACCCGGTTCTTTGTCTTCACGTTTTCCTTTGCCGGACTCTTCGCGCTCGGCGCCACCGTGCTGCTGCCGGTCCTGTTCCTGACGTTGAAGGGCGACCAGCGCGTGGCGCTCTGGTGGAAAGCGCCCGCCGTGCTGGTGATGTACTCGCTGCTTGTCCTGGCCGTCGGCTGGACCTGGGTGCTCCCGCGGGCGCCGCTGACGGATGTGACCGAATACCGCATGGGCTACGGGGACTGGCCCGAGGTGTTCTGCAACACCCATGCCTCGTCCCTCAAGTTCGGCCGAAAGCCGATGGGCTGGATCCTGCCGCCCGGCATGACGCCGCTGTTCATCAACGGCCGAGAGGCGGTACCCCTCCTGACCGATGGCGGATCGCGCGCCGGCACCATGGCCTTCGGCCAGGTGGCCCGCGGGCGGCTGACGTCCAGCGGATACGGAACGTTCCGCGACATGCGCCAGCCGTTCAGCGCCGAACTCAAGGACGGCCGGGTGAGGGTTTATTCCAGCCGCGCGGTGCGCGCTCTTCACGCGGCGCTCGAAAACGGGCACTGGCTGAAACTGGGGCCGGCGGATCCCGGCGGCTACACCCTGTTGCCGGACACGTTCGAGCCGGTCAGCATCAACGGATGTCCGGCCCTCATCAACGATGTGATTCAACGGACCGATGAGCCGGGGTTCCCGTTATCCACGGAGGAGCCCAAGGCGCCGGTCTGCAAACACTGCGGGAAGGTGCACGGGACGGCGTCACACACGCTTAAACTGGTGAACGGCGCCATGATACTGATCGCCGTGGACTCAGAGGATTCGCCCGGCATTCTGGCCTTGAACGGAAACGAAATCCGGGAGGCCCGCGTGGCGTGGATCTGCCAGGTTCCCCTGAAGGGGTGGTCGCCGCCCGAAGAGCACGCGGCCGCAGGAGGCCCGCCATGACCCTTTCCGTCCAGTCGGTTCACAAGACGTATCCGAACGGCGTGGAGGCCGTGAGAGGGCTGAGCCTGGAGATCGCCCCCGGCGAAGTCTTCGGGTTGGTGGGGCCCAACGGCGCGGGGAAAAGCACGCTGCTGAAAACCATCTGCGGGCTGCTTCGACCGGAGTCCGGCACCATCCGGTACGGCGACGAGGATATCACCGGCCGGCCGCAGGCCGCCGCACGGCATATCGGGCTGATGCCCGATCCGCTGGGCGTCTACACCGACATTACCGCGCACGACTATCTCGAATTCTTCGCGCGCGTGCTCACCATCCCGGAGCCCGAACGGCCCGGCCGGATCGCGGAGGTCGTCCGGGAACTGGAGCTTGCGCCGTGGCTGAACGAGGAGGTGGAAACGCTCTCGGCCGGCTGGCAGCGCCGACTGGCGCTGGGCCGGATTCTGCTGGCCCACACGCCCGTGCTCCTGCTGGACGAACCCGCCGCGGGGCTGGATGTGTCCGCGCGCAAGGAACTCCTCGACATCGTGCGCCGGCTGGCGGCAAGAAATCGGTCGGTGATCATTGCCTCGCACATTCTCCCGGAACTCGAAGACCTGGCCGACCGGTTCGGAATCATTGATCGCGGGGCATGGAAACCGGTGGCCGACGGGCAGACCTTCTTCACCCGGCAGGACCTGGTCACGGGGCTCGGCACGTCGCGGGCGAGAATCCGATGCGCGCACCCCGAAGCGGCCCTCACGCACCTGCTCGCCCTGGGGATCGGCGCGTCGGTGGAGAACGGCGAACTCGTGTTCCCCGTCACCGGCGATGACGAACAGATCGCCTCGGCCATCCGCCTGCTGTGCCGCCAGGGCGTCTCCGTCTACGGCGCCGGCCGCCGGGATACCTGCCTGAGCGACGTGGCCTTGAGTGTGCTGGGGAAACGCGCGGGAGCCCCGCCATGAGCAATCCGTTCTACTGGCTTGAAATCCGCATTCGCGCCCGCGAAAAGCGCCTGTGGATCATTGCGCTGTTCTTCCTGCTCAGCGTGTTTCTGTTCGGCGGAGGCATCCTGGCCGTCGCGGTGGTCGGCTCCGCCGCACGGGTTGTGCCGGGTGAACTGGGCGAGGGCATCACGACCACGCTGCTCTTCTGGCACGGCGCCATCCTGATCGTCATGGCGCCCCTGGCCTCGGCGGGGCGCCTGGCGCAGGAGCGTGAGCAGCGGACACTCCCGGCGCTGATCAACACCACGGCCGACCCGCGGCGCATCGTCTACGGGAAATTGCTGGGCGCATGGACCTTCATTCTCTGGCTGTCGGCGCTGATCCTCCCGTTCCTTGCGATCGGCGTCGTATGGGGCGGCATGCCATGGTGGAAAGTGGCGGCGCCGCTGGTCGTCAACATCCTGATCAGCGCGGTGCTTTCCGCCCTGGCGCTTGGATTCTCCGGCCTGTTCGGGCGGTCGCTCACGGCCTACCTGGTGGCGGGGGCGTTCATGCTGGCCTGGATCGTCGTGCTGCCGATCCTCGGCGGCATCGGGATGGCGCTGGTGCACGCGGCGGGCATTCGCGGAGCGCGTCCGGTCATCGAATGGCTGTGCTATTACCATCACCCCTTCTTCCCCTCCATCCTGATTGCCACCGATGCCTGGAACATGGAAGCGGCGCAGTCAACCCTGCGGCTCGCCTACTGCCTCCTGATCTGGACGCTCCTCACCGGCGCCGGGATCTGGATGGCCGGCCGCGGCCTGCGGAGGGAACTCTACTGACGCCGCACCGCCGGACGGCACGCGCGCCCGGCTTCCCGCCGGTCAGGGCAGCCGCACTTCCCAGAGGTACCCGCTCCGGAACGGGTTGTCGTTTTCGCCGGCATAGAGCGTGCCGTCGGGCGTGATGCAGACGTCGTGCACCTGCCAGGCGGGCTCGCCGGTAGCCGGGTCGCGCAGGGGGCCGATGAGCGAGTAGCGCTCGTCCGCCGGATTGAATTTCAGGAGCTCGCAGGCGCCGTCGCGGCCGGTCACGCCGTAGGCAAAGCCGTCCGGCGCTTGCCGCAGGGAGGTCAGGCGGCTGCGTCGCCCGCGGCCTTCGTCGCCGACGGCCCGGAACAGGAACTCGGCGTCGCCGGTGGCCGGGTCGAGCCGGTAGAGGGCGCCGCCCGCGCCGCTGACGTAGAGGCAGCCGGTGCCGAAGTTGAAAAAAGCTTCCGGCTTGGCATAGCCGTAGGCACCGTCGGGGCGCGGGAGCCCCTTGTCGAGATAGCGGATGCGGCCGCGGTCCGGGTCGTAGCAGTAGAACCGGTGGCAATCCACGCCCGGCCCGGTCTGCCAGGCGCGCGCGACGGTCCAGACGCCCCAGACGTAGCCGCGGTCGTCGAGGCCGATGGTCTCGCCCTGGGCCATGGTTATGCCGGAGCCCGTCGGCCCGATCCAGCGCGATTCGCCCGTCTTGAGATGGTAGCTCACGAGGTTCTCGGGCGTGAAGGTCTGGGCGTAGAGCGTGTCGCGGGCCGGGTCGAGGATCATGGATTGAATATAGACGTGCGGCATGGGGATGGCCAGCTTGACGAGTTCGCCGGTGGCCGGATTGAACCGCACGATGGCCGCGCCGGGCGCGTCCCAGAACCGGTCAATGTCGTGCAGGAGCGCCGGGGCGGCATAGAGGCAGCCGTCGCGCGCGTCGCGGAGCAGCGCCCGGTGGAACTTGGCGTCGTAGCGGTCGCGGATCCGGGCATAGCCGGGATCCGTCCAGGCGCGCGTTTGGCGGTTCCAGCCCCAGAAGATGTCGGCGTCGAACGAGGTGATCCCGGCATAGACGGTATCCGAGGCCGGCTCGTGGCAGAGGCAGTCGAAGCTGATCCAGCCCTTGCGCCAGGCGTCGTTGCGGAGGAAATCCTGGTATTCCCACCGGTCTTCGATCTGGTCGGCCCACTGGGTTCCGAACCGAACGTCGCGCAGCTTGAGCGGCGTGATCTGCATGGGGTTGGCTCCTTGTGTTGTTGGGGGCAGGGTCAGACCATCCGGCGGCCGGAGGCCGCATCGAAAAAGCGAAGCCGGTCGGGCCGGAACGCCAGTTCCACGGTCTCGCCCAGGGCATGGCGCCGGTGCGGGTCCGCCGCGGCGATGAAGGCATGCGGGCCGGCCGCGAGGTGCAGGTGCGTCGAGGCGCCCAGCGGCTCGATCATCTCGATGCGCGCCCGGACGGTCGGGGCGCCCGGGGCGTCCGCCGCCAGGGCGAGGTGCTCCGGGCGGATGCCCAGCACGGCCGGCGTGTCCAGGCACGGGGCCAGCCGGGCGCGGGCCGGCCCGGTCACGGGCAGGCTGAGCGGGGGCGCCTCGAAGCGCAGGCCGGCGCCGGCGCCGCGGAGCGCGCCGCGAACCAGGTTCATGGGCGGCGTCCCGATGAAGCCGGCCACGAAGAGCGTGGCCGGCTGGTCGTACAGTTCGAGCGGCGCGGCCGTCTGCTGGATGACGCCGTCGTTCAGGACGGCGATCCGGTCGCCCAGGGTCATGGCTTCGACCTGGTCGTGGGTGACGTAGATCATGGTGGCCTCGAGGCGCGCGTGCAGCGCGCGGAGCTCGGCGCGCATCTGCACGCGCATCTTGGCATCGAGGTTCGAAAGCGGTTCGTCGAACAAAAAGGCCTTCGGCTGGCGCACGATGGCGCGGCCGAGGGCCACCCGCTGGCGCTGGCCGCCGGAGAGCGCCTTGGGCCGGCGGTCGAGGTACTCCTGCAGCCCGAGAATCGCGGCCGCTTCGGCCACGCGCCGGGCGATGTCCGCGCGCGGGACCTTGCGCAGCCGGAGCCCGAAGGCCATGTTCTCGCGCACCGTCATGTGCGGGTAAAGCGCGTAATTCTGGAACACCATGGCGATGTCGCGATGCTTGGGCGGGAGGTCGTTGACCACGCGGCCGCCGATCGAGATCGTGCCCGCGCTGACGGTCTCCAGCCCGGCAATCATGCGCAACGTGGTGGACTTGCCGCAGCCCGACGGGCCCACGAACACCATGAACTCCCGGTCGCGCACGGCCAGCGAAAAATCGCGGACCGCCGTCACCGGGCCCGGATAGATTTTCGACACGGCCTCGAGTACGACATCCGCCATGCGATCGCCACTCCCGCGGCCCAGCCGCCTATTTTTCCGTGGGCACGACAATACCCCGCATGATGACCTGTTGGCAACCCGCGAACACCAGGAGCGTCGGCACGGCCGCCACGATGAGGGCGGCGTAGCGCACGCCCGGCCCGCTGGTCTGCTGGAGCTGGTAGAGCCAGACCATGAGCGTCCACATGCGCTCGTCCTGGCAGGTGATGAACGCGAACATGAAATTCGAGTAGGCGGCGGTGAACGCCTGGAGCGCGATGACCGCCAGGATCGGCTTCGAGAGGCTCATGGCGATCTGCCAGAAGAGCGTCCACTCGCCGGCCCCGTCGAGCGCGGCGCTCTCGTAGAGCTCGCGCGGCTGCGAATCGAAGAAGCCCTTGAGCAGGAAGATCGCGTAGCCGTTGGCCAGGCCGGGCAGGACCAGGGCGCCGAACGTGTTGAGCAGGCTGAGCCGCTTGAGCATCAGGAAGGTCTGGATGCCGGTGACCATGGGCGGGAAGGCCATGGTCGCCATCAGGAACAGGAGCACCTTGTAGGCCGCGGGCATCTTGAAGCGGCTCAGGGCATAGGCGGCCAGAGGGTTGACCGTCAGGGCGCAGAGCACGGCCAGGACGCAATACACGGCCGTGTTCCGCGCGCCGCGGCCGTGCCGCAGCACGTAGTCCGCCACGGCGGCGTAGTTGCGCGCGAGGAACTCGCGCCGCATGGCGCCCGCGTGGGACCGGAACCAGGCGGCGTGCAGCGCGCGTTGCGGCGGCTGGATGGCCTCCAGGGCGGGCGCCGCCAGGCCGAGCGCCCGGTTGATTCCCGCCAGGCCGCCGTGCCGCCGCGCGAGCCAGTCGCGGAACAGGAACTCGACGCTGTGAATCCGCAGCGCGCGCAGGGGCGCCTGGTGCATCAGGCCGGAGTCGGGGTCCCGCCAGCCGGCCACGAACAGGCCCCAGTCGCTGAGTACCACGCCGCGCCCGACGGGCTCGTCGGGCAGCGGCACCGCGTCAAAGCCGGGATAGTCCGTCCCATAGGCGCGGTTGAGGGCGCCAATCGCCCGGTACTTGCGCGCGAGGTAGGCACGGTAGGCCGGCAGGGCTTCCGGCCCGGCCCGCAGCCAGGCCAGCGACACGATCTCGCGCACGAACGTTTCCCAGTCCGCCTTTTCCGGGCCGGTGCCGTTCCCCGCCCAGGTGCGCGGCAACCGCACGTCCGACCAGGCGGCATGCCGCGTCCCGTGCGCGCGGTTGTAGGCCTCGATCCCGGACGGATACTGGGGTTGGAGGTACTGGTACCTGTAAAACCCCTCGATCGAGTCGTACACTCGGTGCTCGAGCGGCGCGGTCTCGAAATACTCGACCAGGGCGCGCCGCAGGGGCGAGGGATCGGGCAGATCGCGGCGCAGGAGACAGGGCCGCACGGTGAACGACACCGTGTTCCAGCCCGTGAAGTGTGTGCCGAGCCGGGCGTTGACGGCCTCGATCCGGCGGCCGTAGGCGCGCTGCCAGGCGCGCTTGAGCCCGCGCAGGTGCAGCGGCATGGTCCGCGAGGCGGGCGTCATCAGGAAGCCGGGCAGCCAGGCGTAGTCGGGCAGCGGCTCGGCGGCGATGAATTCGCGCCAGGCGTCGCGGAGCGCATCGGGTCCGGCCGGCGGCGGATGGAAGCGCTCGAAACTTGCCGCGGCGTTGCCGTACACCCGGTGCGCCGCCTGGATCTGCTCGTTGAAGAGCCCCTCGGCGTACTTGCGGTACAGCCACGTGTCGTCGAACAGGAACCCGGGCAGCACCGTGTGCCGCCGGCTGTCAACGGCGCTCTGCGTGCTGCCGGCGAGCATGAGCAGGAACGGGTAGACCATCGAGGCGGCGCCAAGCGCCAGGCACGCGTACAGCCCGGCCAGCAGCGCCCGCACGCGCCAGTGCCGGCGCCCGATGGCGGAGATGATCGGCATTCGGATTCCTTCCCGGCCGGGTCACGACCCCGTGGTCTTGAACTCGAGTCGCGACAGGATGCGCAGTTGGTACACGGTGAAACCGATCAGCAGGAAACCGAGCACCCAGGCCATGGTGGTAGCCAGTCCGAACTTCAGGTGGAGATACGCCTGGTAGAAGATATGCAGCCCGGCGACCGTCGTGCCGCTGCTGCCGCCGGTCATGGCCAGAATGGACGCCTCGGCGTTCCAGGAGTGGATGAACAGGCCGACCAGCTGGATGATCAGCAGCGGCTTGAGGGTGGGAATGATGATGAACAGAATCTTGTCCGTGAAGGTCGCCCCGTCGAGGTCGGCGGCCTCGTAGAGGTCGTCCGGAATGCCCTTCAGCGCCGCCAGGTAGATGAGGCAGCCCGGCCCCATCCCGGCCCAGACCGCGGGCAGCACGCAGCAGACGAGGGCGGTGCGCGGGTCGATCAGCCAGCGGACGGGCTCGTCGGGCGTGCCGAACAGCCGGGCGGCCCAGCTCGCATCCGGGCGCGCCAGGATCGGCCGGGCGAACCCGGCGCAGGTCAGGCACACCACGGCGCCGGCCGCCAGGCAGAGGGCGGCCGCCGCCAGGCGCCGGTGCCGCGCCAGGCGATCGGCGAATCGCCAGGCAACGAGCAGCAGCAGCCCGCCCAGCGCCAGGAACCCGATGGCCGGGATGCG
>CAZUYI010000064.1:0-10129 GCA_964624095.1 uncultured Verrucomicrobiota bacterium
GGCCAGGGATCGTAGGCCGGGCAGTCCAGCATGTCGGCCGGCGCCTCGACGGCCGTGCCCAGCGCCACGCGCGCCGGCGGCGGGACCGGCCCGCCGCCCGCATCGGCCCAGCGCGACTCGACCCGCTGCTCACAGCGCGCGCGCACGGACTCCACGGTGAGCCCGGTCACATCCGAAGCCCCAAGCCGCACCAGGGCGGCATCGTCGAGGTAAATCTCCGGGCCGGCCGGCATGGCGTCGCCCGGCTTCAGCGCGGCCGCGGCCTTCCGTGCCGTCTCGCCCAATACGCGCATGGACACGACGGGCGCCAGGCGGGTATGGCCCGCGCCACGGAACGTCACGGCGCATCGCTGCCAGTCGGCGGTTGGCTTGAATTCGTTGTTCTGCGGATAGATCGTGTCGCGCGCCCACTGCCCGTCCTTCAAGCGCCAGCCAAACACGCTCACGGTGACCTCCGGCGGGCGCGCGGCGTCCGGATTCCCCTTGAGCCAGAATGAAAACTCGTACTGCGCGGACTCCTCGGCCGCCACGCAGGCCTGCTCTGCCTCGCCGCCATACTGGAGGCCGAACACGCCCCAGCGGGCCTCGGCCGGCTTGCTCAACGTATAGCCGTTATACCGCAAGCGCAGCGCGTGCCGGCCCGAATGCGCGCCGGCGTCGGTCACGCCCCAGTCGGCCAGGGACGGAGTGTACGGGAGGGTCATGGCCGGGCGCCCGTCAGTGTCCACCACTTCCGCGCCGCCGTTGTACAGCAGGTTGGCGGGCGCGTCGCCCAGCTCGAAGGCCGCCCCGAACTCCGCGCCGGCCGGGTCCGGATCGTCCACGGCGCCGGCCAGGTACCGCAGGCAGTCCGCCAGCAACTGGCGCTCAGCCCCGCAGGGCGGCACGAACGTGTGTTCGTCCGGCAGGCAGCCCGGCAGCGACCCGCAGGCCACGTACCGGCCCCGCCCCACCTCGCCGTATACCACGGCCGGACCGCCGCTCCGAAGCGGCGTCTCCGATTTCTCGACCCATCGTGCCAAGATACGCCCGGCCGGACCGGGCTCGAGCAGGACGGCGTCGAAATAGGCCAGCGTGATTCGATCACCCTGCCGGAACCCCGCCGTGAACGGATTGGCCCGCGCTATGCACAGCTCGGCATAAAACGGCTCGCGCCGGTCCGACAGGTGGAATTGCCCCTTCGCGACCTCGGGAAAGATCGCCGCGTGCCGCCGATAGCCCACGGCGTCGTGCGTGGTCAGCAGGCCGCCCCCCTGCCGCACCCACGCGCGCAGCGGCTCGATCCAACCCGCCCACTTGGCTGGCGCAAGCAACTGCGGCGCCAGCACCACCTTGAACCGCGCCAGCGTCTCCGGCTTCGCGTCGTGGATCAACTCCGGCTCGAACGCTTTCTCCCAGCCGAGCATCTCGCACAGGCCGTCCGCCGATGCCGGCCGGTCGTCCGACTTGAGGATGCCGACCGGTATGCCGGCGCGCGCGCCGGCGGCCAGCGCCAGCAGCAGGAGCGCCCACCCACAGCGGCACGACGTACGTTGGTTCTTCATGCGATGGCCTTCCCTATCCGCGTGTGTCCAAGTCTCAAGTCACGGGTTCGCACGCACGCTCTTCGCCTCAGGCGCCCTTCCCGAGCATGGCCCGCAGCGCCGCCATGGCCGGGCCCAAGTCGGGCATTGTCAGTCCGGTCTTCTGCCGCTCGGCATCCTCGGGCGCCAGCAGCCGCTCATACAGCGCGTGGTGCCGGGCCACGAGTTCGACCGTCTCGGCCGCCAGGCGCTCCAGCTCGGCCAGCAGGTCTTCCGCCCGCTCCCGAACCCGCCCGATATCCGGCGCCGGGCGCGTCGTGCCGGCGGCCCGGGCCGTGACGGCAAACAGCATCGTCATGCCCGGCTCCCCGTCCAGGGGCTGCATCTCGATGGCCTCGATCGCCGCCGCCGGGCGCGGGTTGCGCCATGCGAACAGAAACATCCCCATGCGATAGCCCGAGCCTCCGTCTATGGCCTTGCTGCCTTCCCAGGCGAGCACGCTGTGCTCCAGCAGGGGCTGGGCGGCGCCGCGCATGCCGCCGGACCAGTCCCGCACGTGCCGGCCGGCAACCAGCGGAAATTCCTCGCGCGTACCGTCGGAAAACCGGAACTGCAGCAGGCCGTCCCGCGTTCCCTCTTTTCCCCAGGCGCCGGCCACCAGGAAAAACAGCGCGTCGCAGGCCCGGCTGACAGGAAACCTCACCGCCGCCTTGTAGCACTCGTCGAACTGGGCGGCGCGCCCGGCCACGCACACGCCCAGGCGTCCGCCGTGCCGCGCCGGATCGGCCAGCTCGAATGGAATCCCGTGCACGGTCTGGCGGCCGGGCGCCGGATCGAAGATCCCGGACCGCTTCGGCATGGCGCCGTCCCAATTCAATGCCGGGGCCAAATCCAACGGTTGGTCAGCGCCCGCCCCCATCTCGAGGCGCGCCTTGAGCGCCGCCGTCTCCTGGAGCGCCGCCGCGCGGCGCGCCATCTCGACGTGCAGCGCCATCAACTCGGAATACAGGCCGTCGGGGCCGGCCGCCGCGGCCGCGCGCAATGCCTGCGCCGTTTCCCGCAACAGCGCCCGGTCGCCCGGCCGCGGGGTCGCGTCGAACCCGCGCGCGGTGACCACCAGCCGTTCCATGACCGGAATGGCCTTCGGCAGCGGGTTGTCCCGGCCCAGCGCCCGCCGGGCGAATCGCTCGAAGAAGGCCTGCTCGCCGACATCGTCCGCGTGCCAGGCATACGCGCCGCCGGCGGCGATACCGGACAGCGAGTTCTGCACCGGCAAATACGGTTCCCACAAACAGTTCATGTGGCCGAACGCGCGGGCCTTGTGCGCCGCCCGGCAAAACAGACGGTTGTTCGCGATCCGCCCGAGGAACCCGCCGCCCCGCATGACGTTGGCCATCGCGGAGGACATGACCTCGAAGCCCCGGTCCATGAAAAAGCGCAGGTAGGGAAACGGCTCGAACGGCGTCGTCCCATCCGCGGAGTGGAAATATTTACCAAACGTCCGGGCATAGAGCTCCGGGACCAGCCGCTCCTCGCCCGGCCGGAATTCGCCCGCGCCCCGGAGAAAGAGCGAGAGCCCGCCCGCGCCTTTCGGATGCCCGGAATAGTTCCAATCGGCGAACACGGCCTCGCGCGGCAGGCGCCCGATCTCTTCCGGGTGTATCTCGATCATGTCGGCCCAGATCATCGGACGAACGCCCTGCTCCAACACCCAGCGGCTCAGGTCGCCGTAGTAGTTCGTGTAGAGCAACGAGAGCTTGCCCGCCTTCGCGTACTTGGCGCACGCCGGGCAGAATCCGCCCTCGCGGAACACCTCGTCGCCCGTAATCGCGGCAAACCGGCAGCCCCGGTGCACCTCGAGCGCCTCGCGCCACAGCTCCTTGATGAAGACCAGCGTCTCCGGATTGCTCGGGCACAGTTCCCACATGTTCCCAGGCAGCTCCGCGAGGTGCTGGAATTCCTTGTGCTTCAAGTAGAAGTTCGCGTGCCCGAGCGAGTCCAGGCACGGGACAACCTCGAGGTACCGCTCGGCGGCAAAAGCGATCAGATCCCGGATCTGCTGCTTGCTGAAGGCCGCCGGATGATTCAGCACCGGATAGCGATCGAAAGAGAACCGGTCATCATACTCGATCAGCAGCGCGGTGTATTTCCAGTCCGCCAGCAACTCGACCAGGCTCAGCAGCGCGTCATACCGCGGAATGTGGCCGAATCCCGGAACGTGCAGGCACCGGAACGGCAGGTCCGGCCAGTCCCGGATCGCGCAGGCCGGGATGCCCCGCGCCGACCGCGGAAGCTGACCCAGGGTCCTCAGCGCGTGGTAGAGCCCCCGCGCCGAGCGCGCCCGCACCCGGATGCCCCCGGGCGCGACCTCCAAAACATAGCCCTGGTCCAACACGTCCGGCCGGGCGGACGCCGGAAACTCGAGCGCCGGGTCATGCTCCAGCGTCATGGCCGCGGCCGAATCCTCCGTGCGCTCGAGCCCCGGCAGAATCCGCCGCGCGGCCGCCAGCAGCCGGCCGGCGTCTTCCGCTGTCACGCCGCGAAGGCAGACCGTCTGGGACACGGAATCGCATGAAAACACGCCGTCGTGCTCGGTCATTTCGCGTGGCCAGGGGATCAGGTCATATGATGTCGTCATCATGCTCCTTTCCTAAAATTCGGAGGATAAAAGTTTTGCAACTACTCTGGCATTTGGAATCAGGGGTCAGATTTCGGAATTCACGTGTGAATCTTCCCCCGCACGAGCGTCATCGTCACGCCCCCCACCAGCAGCCCGCCGGGCGCCAGCGGCTCGATCACCAGCTTTTTCACCGGCGTGTCCGGGTACGGCGTCTGCCACGAGGTCACGTGGAAGCCCGACCCTGCCTTCCACGCGTTCTCCAGGTCCGCGGCGTCTGGCGCCGCCGCCAGGTCGCGCCCGGCGATCAACTCCCAGCGTTCGACCTTCCCGTCCGCGTAGTGAAGCGTGATCCGCGCCGCCGGCTTCCCTTCCGGCGCGCCCGCCGGCAGCGCCGCCAGCAGGTACAGCCGGTCCGGCTGGTCCTTCAACAGCGGGCCCTGGTCGGTGTCCTTCTGCTGCTGCAGTGCCTCGCCTTCCGGGTCCAGGTACCGCACCGACGCCGGCAGCGGGAACTCGACGGGCGCCGTCAGCAACGCCGCCTTCTTCCCCGGCATGACGAACCGGACAGCCCCGCAGGGTTCGATTCCGTTGGTCAGGCTCGCAAACCAGGCCGGGGCCGCTTTGACCGACTGCACTGCGTGACGCCCGAGCTCGAGCACCCCGCAGCGCTGCGGGTTCACCGGGTCAAGCCGCGCCCCGCCGACCACCGCCGCGTAGCGGGTGTCGTCGGACAACACGTGCCGGACACAGTTCTGCAGGAAACGCGTCGCCACGCTGTCCCGGTCGTACCGGTACGTGGCCGCCGCCTGCGTCACCAGCGCCACGCCCTTGCCGATCTTCATCTCGATGGCCAGTTCCGACCCGTTCCTCGGCCCGAGCAGCGCCGCAAAAATCCCGCCCTGCTCTCCGTAGTTGTGCGACCGGTTCAGCGGGCCGTTCCACGTGTCCCAGTTCTCGTCCGACCCGATCCCCTCGAACACCGGGTGCCCGGCCACCAACACATTGCCCACGTTCCCCCCGTTGCGCTTGATCACCGCAAGGCCCGGCAGCCAGGGTAGCGCGCCCGGCAGGTACTGCTCGAATTGCAGCAGCCGGCCCCCGCCCTCCAGCCATGCGCGCACCGTCGCGCCGGCCTCGAGCAGCGCCTGGTCCACGCTCTCCGCGCCAATGATGAACACGTCGTAGTCCTTCAGCCGCGCGAGGTCCGTCAGCGGCTCGAACGCCACGCCCAGTCCGCGCAAAATCGCCGACGTCGCCGGCTCGCGCCGCGAAACGTCGTAGACTGCCACCCGCCGCGCTCCCGCCTCGATCCGGCCCGCCAGGTCCGACCCGTTCATCACGAAGAACTCGTACTCGTTGTCCGATACGATCGCCTCGCCCTCGTAGAGGTAGAGCCGGATCCCGTAAAACCCCGTCGGCAGCTCCGCCGGGATCGGCCACGCGAAGTCCAGCACCCGCCGCTCCCCGGCCGGCACCGCGCCCGCGTCGGTGACCCGGTCGCACAGCACGGCGCCCTGCCGGTCCAGGACTACCACCCGCGCCCGCCAGGGCGGGCGCGCGGCGAGCGTGTCGTTGATCGCGTAGACGCGGCACTCGAGCGGGCGCCCGGCAACGAGGTTTTTGTCGAACACGTTCGCGCAGATGAACCGCGGGTTCAGCGCCCGCTTGAACGTTCCGTACAGGTCGGAGGCCGCCAGCGTGCTCGTCCGAAGGGCGGTCGGCCCAAAATAGTCGAGCGACAGCACGCCCTGTTCGTTCCGCGTGAAGAACACGGTGCGCAGGCCTGCCAGGTTGATGCCGAACCCGGCGCCCATGAGATCGCCGAGCCGCCGGCTTTCCTCGATGGCCTGCTTGTTGATCCATTCGTGCCTGTACTTATCAATCAAAAAGCTCTGCTGTTTCGGGTCGTGCAGCATGGCCTGCACCTCGGCGAAGTCCGGGTCGCGCATGGCTTTTTCGTAGTCGGCGAGGAAAAAGCGGCGCACCCCGTAAATCGCCACGCTGTTGAGCAGCGACTGCGGGAGCTCGGGCCGACCCGCTCCCGCGGCCGCGAAGGCCGCCCGGCCGGCCTGGTACTGGTTCGCCGGGAAGGGATTCTTGCTGCCGCCCATCTCCCAGTTGCCGACCGGCAATGCGCGGCCATGCGAGTCCCAGACCATGCGGTTCACCTCCTCGAACCGCGCCCGCGTATCCAGCGGGTGCCCCGAGATGGCCCCGAAATAGCCGTGGACGTCCACCACGTCCTCCTGGAAGCGCAGTTGGCCGGGCACGCCGCCCGAGACGGAGCAGACCGGCCGGCCCTGCCCATCGAGGCGTTTGAACAGGTCGTACACGTGGTTGATCGGCTCGATGAACCGCTTGTCGCGGCATTCGTTGCCGATGGTGTACATCACGAAGGACGGGTGATTGTACAGGTACCGCAGCCGGCCGGCGGTGTCCTCGTCGTCGTACAAGCCGGCCAGGTCCACGAAGGTGCTGCCCGACACGGCGGCCTGCCATTCCTGGACCAGGATGCCGGTCTCGTCGCAGATATCGTAAAACAGGCGCGGGTAAAACAGGTGCGCGCCCTGCGGAAATACCATGCTCACGCCCCACTCCTTGTGGGCCGCCAGGATGCGCCGCATGATGTTGTGCTGGTTTTCCAGGATGCCCGGGAAGCTGTAAAACGTGCGGAAGTTGATTACGATGCCCATGGGCGTGAACGGCGTGCCGTTCAACCGCAGCCGGTGCCCGTCCGCCACAAACGAGCGCATCCCGAACCGGTCCCGCCCGGCGGGTTCCCCATTGGCCATCACGGTCAGCCGGTACAGATGCGGATACTCCGGCGACCACGCCACGGCGCGCTCCAGCCGCGCCGTGACACACAGCCCGTTCGCGCCCGGCCGTAGCTCGGCCTCGCCGAGCCCGATCGTCTGGCGCACGCCCTGCGGGCCCGCCAGCCGCCGGTTCGCCGGGTCGGGCTCGATCTCGAGCGCCAGCGCGCAGCGCCGCGGAGCCCCGGCCGCGTTCCGCAGCTCGATGCGCACCACGGCCTCCGAGGTCGCCGGGCGCGGATCCACCAAAAGCGAGGCCGCGTAGACCTCCGGCCGCGTCTGCAGCAGAACGCGCCCGACGATGCCGCCTTCCAGCCCGTAATTGGACAGCAGGTACGCGTACTTCATGGTGTCGCAAAACACGCGCACGGCCAGCACGTTGCTCCCCGGCCGCACGACGTCCGTCACGTCAAACTCGAATGGACGGTTGCCCCCGCGATGGACCCCGAGCCGCTCGCCGTTCAGGTACACGGTGGCCTCGTAATGGACCCGCTCGAAGCGCAGGATCAGGCGCCGGCCGGCCGGCTTCGCCGGCAGCTCGAACCGTGTCCGGTACCAGCCCACGCCGATGAAATCGTGGTGGTGGCCCTTCGAGTAAATATAATCATACTCGGGAGCCAACGGGTCCAGCGGCTTGTCTTCCGTGCCCCAGAACCCGGGCACGCTGCGCTCGGGCCAACCGGAATCGTCATAGTCGCGCTTCCAGTAGCCCTGCACGGTCCCCTCGTCGTTCGATGGGTTGGGGACCTGCCGGCGCCGGATGTCCACCCGCTGGACCGGCCCGTCCAGCTTCCGGATCTTCCAGGCGCCGCTCAGGTCCCGGGTCTCCCAGGCCGCGGGCCAGGGATCGTAATTCGGGCAGTCCAGCATGTCGGCCGGCGCCTCGACGGCCGTGCCCAGCGGCACGCGTACCGGCGGCGGGACCGGCCCGAAGCCCGCATCGGCCCAGCGCGCCTCGACCCGCTGCTCGAATGCCGCGCGCACGGACTCCATGGTCAGGCCGGCCGCGGACGGCGTCTCGAGCCGCACGAGCGCGGCGTCGTCCAGGTAAATCTCAGGGCCGGGCGGCACCGGCCCCCCCGCCTGGAGCGCCGCCGCCTGGCGGGCGCGCGCCTGCACCCGGGTCTCCCACAGCGACACCATCAACCCCAGGCGCGGATAGCCTTCGCTGAAAAACGTCACCGCGCAGCGTTGCCAGTCGGATCCGGGCTTGAACTCGTTGTTCTGGAGCCGGATCGCCTCCCGTTGCCACGCGCCGTCCTTCAAGCAAAAGCCGAAGACTAGCATATAGACCGTCGGCGCGGGCCCGTCGGCCGGATTCCCTTTCAGCCAGACTGAAAACTCGTAGCGCGCCTTGCCCTCGGGCACTACGGTCGCCTGCCCGCCTTCCCCCCCGAACCACAGGCCTACCCGGCCCCAGCGGGCGTCGGTCTCGTGCTTGGGCTGGAACCCGGCGGCTCGCAGCCGAAAGCCCCGCGCACCGCCGCGCGCGTGTTCCGCACTGGCGCCCCAGTCCGGCACGAGGTAATCGCTTTGGTAGGATATGACACCAGCCGGCCGGCCATCCGCCTCCAGAATGTCCGCGCCGCCATTGTAGAGCAGGTTGGCCGGCTCGGTGCCCAGCTCGACGCCTGCCCCGAACTCCGAGCCGGCGGGATCAGGGTCGTCCGCCAGCCCGGCCAGGTACCGCAGGCAGTCGGTCAGCAACTGGCGCTCGGCCCCGCAGGGCGGCTCGATCGTCTGCTCGTCCGGCAGCACGCCGGGCAATGCCCCGCAGGCCGCGTACCGGCCGCGCCCGATCTCGCCGTACACCACGGCCGGGCCGCCGCTCCGAAACGGCGTTTCCGACTTTTCCACCCCGCGCGCCAGCACCCGCCCCGCCGGGCCGGGTTCGAGTGTAATGTAATCGAAATACATCAGGGGAATCCGGGCGCCCTGCCGGAATCCCGGCGTGAACGGGTTCGCCCGGGCGATGCACAGCTCGGCGACGTAGGGTTCTTTCTTCCCGTAGTAGTGAAAATGGCCCTTGGCCACCTCGGGGAATATCGCCTCGTGTTTGCGATAGCCCACCGCGTCGTGCAGCGCCAGCAAGCCGCCGCCCGATTCCGTCCACGCCCGCAGCGGGCCGATCCACGCCTTCCATGCGGACGGCTCTCGCAGTTGCGGCGCGATGACCACCTTGAACCGCGCAAGCGTCTCCGGGCTCGCGTTGGTGATCAGTTCCGGCTCGAACGCCTTTTCCCAGCGCAGCATCCGGTGCAGGCTGTCGGCCCAGCAGGGCGAGTCGCCCGATTTCAGGACGCCCACCGGAACGGCGCCGTACGCCGCGGCCGCCCAGGCGAGCGCCAGTCCCTGCCATGCGAACCGCCGCGCCGCGCGTCGTACGATCATCACGCCGTCCTCCTGCTTTGGCTTCAAACGGGAAGCCGGGGTGCCCCCACCCCGGCCGCCATACGCCCGCCATGATCCCACGCTACCGCAATTTCATCAGCACCCCGGCAGGCACCCGCTCGAAAGCGCCCATGTCCACCCGACCTGAAAACCGGTCGAGCCGGGCGCGTCCATCCAGGTCCAGGGCAGTGGCCATCCATTCCTGGTTCAGGCCCGCGTTCACGCAGGATGACCCGGTCTGGAGCAAAAAGTTGCCGGACGCCTCATCCTCGAAGAGCGGATCGCCGTTGTAGTTTCCTTCTCCCGCCACACCCGTCAGGGGCGCCGTGCAAGAGTTGGTGAACGTAAACCCGGCGCCGACCACCGACACGTTCGAGGCCGTTGTGCCCGATTGATTCCCGTACACGATCGAGTTGAGCATCACGCCGGGGCTCGCCGCGAGAACATAGAACCCGCCGCCGGTCGCCGTGCCGTTGCTGTTCGCGGCGATCGTCAGATTCTCCAGGCGCACTGGATAATTCGTGGTGCCGATTTTGACGCCGCCCCCAACCCCATTCTTCGCGTAATTGGAGACGATCAGACAGCCCATGAGCTCGCCTAAGCCGTTGAATTCCACACCTCCACCGCCGTCGCCCGTGTTCTCCATAAACACGCAATTTGAAACCCGCACCTTGCAGGGATAGGTGGCGGTTCCACGCATGAAAAGCCCACCGCCGGGCTTCGCCGCGCTGTTAAAGGCAATCGTGGAATCGGCGATGATGTTGGACACGCCCGCTTCAGTC
>CAZUYI010000065.1:0-10124 GCA_964624095.1 uncultured Verrucomicrobiota bacterium
GCTCCCGGCCCGGGTTCCACGCGGGGCGTTTCCCCGCGCGGCGCGCATGTCGTGGCACCCTACCCCTATCGGCGCACACTGTCAATGGATCGCGACAGGGGATCACCGCGCCGGGGGCGCGCACGGAGCCGGCTCGCCGGGGCAGGCCCGCGGCATCCGCCGGACCACGCCGGTGATGGCCGGGATCAGCAGAAAGAAGCAGGCGGAGGCGACGAGAAAGACCGCCCGCAGGCCCAGCCCCCAGGCGATCAGCCCGCTGGCCAGCGGGGCCAGGACCCAGCCGGCGGACTTGGCGGTGACCGCCCAGCCGAAGATGAATCCGCGCGAGGCGGGTGGCGTGGTCTTGGCCAGCCAGATCTGGAAGACCGGGTCGAGCCCGCCCGCGCAGAACGTGGCGCCGAACCGGCCCGCGAACAACTGCACGAACCCGCGCGCCGTACCCACCACCAGCATCATCAGGCCCGCCCCCAGCGCTGACAGCTTACCGATCCGCGGCGGGGCGACCCGGTCGGCCAGCCGCCCGATAATCGGCCCGGCCAGGAATCCGGCGACCCCGCTGACGGCGACCAGGGAGCCGGTGCGGGCCGAGGCGCCCTGGATGCCGCCGTGCAGGTCCTGGACCAGCAGCGGCAGCCAGGCGCCATCGAACAGGATCACGAAGCCCATGCCCGTCATCAGGGCCAGGATGGGCAGCACGGGCGAAATCTTCCCCCAGAACACGCGCAGCCGGCCGTCCGACGCCTCGGGATCCTCGATCGGACGCGCGAACTGCTCGCGCGTGCCCAGTACGATCAGCAAGCCGGCCAGCAGCAGGAAGCCCGCCGAGGCCAGGAACGCCGGCCGGTAGCCGAACCACTCGGCGAAGAAGCCGCCCGCGAACGAGCCGGCCAGCGAGCCCGAATACACGGCCGCGCTGAGCAGGCCGAGCACCATGCCGCTGCGCCGGATCGGCGCGTGCACGGACACGAATGTCTGGGCCGCGCTGACGGTGCCCGTCAGCACGCCCTGGAACAGGCGCAGCAGCACGAGCGCGCGGACGCCGGGCGCAAGGCCCATGAGCGCCAGAACCAGCATGCCCCCGAAGTTGGCGCGCATCAGCATGATCCGGCGCCCGTACCGGTCGCCGAGCGTTCCCCAGATCGGTGCAAAGATGGCCAGCGTCAGGGACGGCGCCGCGGTGAACAGCGCCACCCACAGCTTCAACTCGCCGGGATCGGACACACCCAGCGACTGAATGTAAAACGGGGCGAACGGCAGCGCGAAGGCGAATCCCATCATCGAGAGGAACTGGGACAGCACCACCATGACCAGGTTACGTTTCCAGTCTATCATGGCAGGTCCCGCGATCCACGGCGGCGCCCGGGCGGTACAGCCGGGCGCCGGCGCAAGGCTGCCCAGTCATTCGGCGGCTCCCATGCCGGCCCGGCCGGCGGGAGCCGGGAACGGGCCCGCTCCGCGGCACAAGGCCGATGGGATACTCCGCTGGGCTGCGCGCCGGATCGCATAAAGATTGGCAGGCCGGCGCGAATCTGGTATCAAACGCCCGATGCCGGCCTTTATGGGAGCGGCCGCCGCCCGTGTCAATGACAAAAGGAGTTCGTGAACGTCTGCCTCGACATTCAGAGCGCGGTGGCGCAGCGCGCCGGAGTGGGCCGCTACACCCGCTCGCTCGTCGAGGCGCTCGCCGCCGAGCGCGGCGCCGACGGCCTGCGCCTGTTCTCCTTCGATTTCCGGCGGCGCGGGACCGACTGGTCCGTCCCGGGCGCCGAGCGCCGCACCCTCCGCTGGTGTCCCGGCCGGCTCATGCAGGCGAGCTGGAAGACGCTGAATGCCCCGCCGTTCGACTGGCTGGCCGGCCAGGCCGACGTGTACCATTTCCCCAATTTTATTATCCCGCCCCTGAGCGCCCGCGCCGGCCGCGCGGTGGTGACCGTGCATGACGTCAGCTTCCTGCGCTACCCCGAGCTGGCCGAGCGCCGGAACCTGGCGTACCTGAAGCGCCGGATCGCCGATACCGTCCGGCGCGCCGACGCCATCCTCACCGACTCCCGGTTCAGCGCCGGGGAGATCGTGGACCTGCTGCGGGCGGATCCCGGGCGGGTGCACGCGGTACCTCTGGGCCTGGGCGGGCAGTGGGCCGCTCCGCCCGCGGAGGCGGTTGCCCGCTGGCGCCGCGCGCAGGGGCTCGACCGGCCCTACCTGCTGACCGTCGGCACGCTGGAGCCGCGCAAGAACACCGTGTTCCTGGCGCGCGTCTATGAAGCCATGCCGCGGTTCCGGGGCGACCTGGTGATCGCGGGCCTGCCCGGCTGGAAGACGGCCCCGATCCTGGCGCGGCTGCGCGCCTCGTCTCGCGCGGCGACGATCCGCCTGCTGGGCTACGTCCCCGAGTCGGACCTGCCGGCCCTCTATGCGGGGGCCGAGCTGTTTCTGTTCCCCTCGCTGTACGAGGGATTCGGGTTTCCGCCCCTCGAGGCTATGCGCTGCGGCACGCCGGTGCTGGCGTCCGGAGCCGGCTCGCTCCCGGAAGTGCTCGGGGATGGAGCCCGGCTCCTGGCGGATTTCGATCCCGACGCCTGGGCCGCCGACGCGCAGCGGTTGCTGGACGACGCCGATGCCCGGCGCGCCTTGGGGGAGCAGGGCCACCGCTGGTCCGCCCGCTACACGTGGCGCGCGGCGGCCCGCGCCACGTGGGCCGTGTATCGGAAGGTGACGGCATGAAGATCGGCCTCGATGCGCGCTGGATTTTCAGGGAGACCTCCGGCATCGGCACGTATACCCGGGAATTGATCCGGCACCTGGCCCGGCTGGACGGCGAGCACGAGGTCCGGCTCTATTTCAACGACCGCATCCTGATGGAACAGACTGCCGCCGAACTCGGCTGGGGCGCGGCGTCCCGCTTTACGGGCTGCCTGCTGCCGTACGGCCTGTTCTCGGTCCGCGGCCAGCTCGCGCTGCCGCGCCGGTTGCGGGATGACGGCCTCGATGTCTTCCATTCGCCCAACTACCTCGTGCCGTTGCTCGCCTTCCCCCGGCGCCGGCCGGGCCCGGTGCGCTGCGTGGTGACCCTGCACGACCTGATTCCGCTGGTGCACCCCGAGTACGCGCCGCGCGCCCGGAAGCGGCGTCTGTATCCCCTCTACCGCCGGCTCATGCTCGAGGTCGCCGCGCGCGCCGACCTGATCCTGACGGTCAGCCGCGCCTCGCGCGACGACATTCTCCGCCACATGAATCCGGCGTGCGGGCCGGAGCGGGTCCTGGCGATTCCCGAAGGGGTGTCGCCGCGCTTCACGCCGGGATCCGGGAACGGCCCGGTGCCCGAGCAGAAGACCATTCTCTGGGTGGGCCGGGCGGACCCGTACAAGAACCTGGCCGGCCTGGTGGACGCCTTTGCCGACCTGCGCGAGCAATCGCGCCTGCCCGTAAGCCTGCGGCTGGTGGGCCCCAAGGACCGGCGCTACCCCGAAGCGGAGCAACGCGCCGCGGCGCGGGGCGTGGCCGGGCACATCGTGTGGCTTGGCTACGTATCCGAAGACCGCCTGCTCGAGGAATACCGGCGCGCCGACGTGCTGGCCCTGCCCTCTTTCTACGAGGGATTCGGGCTGCCGGTGCTCGAGGCCATGGCCTGCGGGACGCCGGTCATCTGCAGCAACCGGGGCGCGTTGCCCGAGGTGTCCGGCGACGCCGCCCTCAAGGTCCAGCCGCAGGATCGCGTTGGGCTGGCGGAAGCCCTGCGGCGCATCCTGACCGACCGGCGCCTGGCCCGTGACCTGCGAGAACGCGGCCTGCGGCAGGCAGCCAGGTTTTCCTGGGACACGACGGCTCGCCAAACGCTCGGGGCCTACCGCCAGGCGCTCGAGGCCGGCGGCTCGTCGTAATCTTCGGTCCGGAACGGGCGGCCGGCTTATGATATCCATACTGTCTGGCGTTGTTGATCCCGGCCGGGTGATCCTGGCCCACGACTGGCTCACTGGCATGCGCGGCGGCGAGCGCGTGCTCGAAACGCTCTGTCAGGCCTTTCCGGCAGCCCCGATTTACACCCTGCTCTACCGGCCGGACCGCGTGTCGGATGCCATCCGACGGCACCCGGTCACGGCCTCCTGGCTCCAGCACGTGCCGGGCATCGGCCGCGCCTACCGCTATTTCCTGCCCTTGTTCCCGGGCGCGATCGAGCGGCTGAGGCCGGTTCCGGCCGACCTGCTGATCAGCACGAGCCACTGCGTGGCCAAGGGCGTGCGGCCGCCGCCCGGCGCCCTGCATGTCTGCTACTGCTTTACGCCCATGCGCTACGCCTGGATGTTCCACGAGGAGTATTTCGGAACGCACCCGCTCAAGCGGGCCGTGCTGAATCCGTGCCTGCGCCGGCTGCGGGACTGGGACCGCGCGGCCTCCGACCGCGTGCATCACTTCGTGGCGCTCAGCCGCCACGTTCGGGACCGTATCCGGCGCTTTTACGGGCGCGAGGCCGACGTCGTCCATCCTCCCGTCCGCACGGATTTCTGGACGCCGGCGCCCGGGAACGCCCGGCCGGAATACCCTACCTACGACCTGGTGGTGTCCGCTCTCGTGCCTTACAAGAGAATCAACCTGGCCGTGCGGGCCTACACACGCCTGGGGTTCCCGCTCCGCGTCGTGGGCACGGGGCCGGAGTTCCGCTCGCTCCGGCGCGAGGCGGGTCCGAACGTCGTGTTCCTGGGCCGCCGATCGGACCACGACTTGCGCGACCTCTACCGGCAGTGCCGCCTGCTGGTCTTTCCCGGCGAGGAGGATTTCGGGCTCGTGCCCGTCGAGGCCCAGGCCTGCGGGCGCCCCGTGGTCGCCTTCGCCCGCGGCGGCGCGCTCGAAACCGTCGAGGAAGGCCGCACCGGCGTATGTTTCCGGGAACAGTCCGTGGAATCCCTGCTGGGCGCCGTCGAAACCGCGGCCGCCGCCCGCTGGGACCCCGCGGCCATCCGCGCTCGCGCCGAACGCTTCAACGAGCAGGCGTTCCTCGACGGACTGGCCGCCAGCCTCGCGCGCGCCGCGGCCGCGCGCTAAGTGCCCTCCCTGCGCGAGGCGTACCCCCGCCGGTCCGGGAACGGCACAACGCGCCCGAGAGCGAAGGGTGGGCGGTCTCGCCGAGACCGCCGTCCGGGCGCAACGTGCACCTGGCTGGCCTGGAACCGGATTGCCCGATCGCGAGCTGTGCGCCCGCTGGCTCGCGCATGGAAGATCGCGGACGCAAATGCGAACGGAAGACGGCGCGCTCGGCGAGCGCGCCCTACCGGGATTTCATGACATTCAGTTACACAGTGCCACGGCCGGCCTGGGGTCAGGCCGGCTCCAGAAGACCCGCGTGACGGCCGTGGAATCGCGTGACGGGCCCTGGAGCCGGGGTGACCCCACCCCGGCGGCGACTAGTCAGCGCAAAATGACCATCGGGGTCGGTATCGGTATCGGTATCGAATCCCTTCTTCCCCGTGGCGTCTTTGGGGCTTGGCGTGAGACCTCACACAATCGCTGTCCGCCCGCGGGAAGGCCGGCTCCGGGCGCGGGGGGAAGATCGCGTACGGTAGACGGCAAGCGCACCCAAGGCCGAGTGTCCGAAAGGGTGGGCGGTCTCGCCGCGACCGCCGTTGGGCGCAAAGCCCAACGCCTTGCGGGCGGCATGCGGCGCGGCCGGCGCGACTTGCGTCGGGCGGGCTCGATCTGTTATCATTCGCCACGCAGGAGCCGTTCTGCCATGTTTCATCATTACGAGTTTCAGCCGTTCGGATCCCGCTCGCCCCGGTCGGCCGTCCGCGCGCTGATCGTCGCCACGGTGGCGGCGTTTGGGGTTCAGTGGCTTGCCGACGGCATGACGGGCGGCGCCTTCACGGCGGTCTTCAGCCTGAGCCGCGCCGGCCTGCGCCGGCTCTGGCTGTGGCAGCCCGTCTCCTACCAGTTCCTTCACGGCAATCTGCTGCACCTGCTGCTGAATCTGCTGGGCCTGTTCTTCTTCGGCCCGGAAACCGAGCGGGCACTGGGATCCCGCCGTTTCTTGATGCTGTACCTGGTCAGCGGCGCGCTGGGCGGGCTCGGGTGGATCGTGCTTAGCGCCGAACCCTACAGCCGCTGCGTCGGCGCCTCGGGCGCGGTATTCGGCGTGCTGGGCGCCTTTGCCGCCCTGTTTCCGAATCGGCCGGTCACGCTCCTGGTGTTTTTCGTCATTCCGGTCACGATGCGCGCCCGGACGCTGGCCATCGGCCTGGGCCTGTTCAGCCTGCTGGCCATGGTCAGCCGGCCGGGCCATATTGCCGACGCCGCCCACCTGGTCGGCGGCCTGGCCGGCTACCTGTGCGGGCTGAACGCCCTGTACGGCGGGCTGCCGCGCGGGGCACTGGACCCGCGCGGCTGGTGGAACGCCGCGCGCTGGCACTGGCAGCGCCGCCGGTTCAAGGTCGTGCGCGGGCCGGAGCGCGCTCCTCCGCATGCCCCGCCGCATGCCCCGCCGACATCGGAAGAGGTGGATGCCGTGCTGGACACGCTGTCGAAGTGGGGGTTCGGGGCCCTGACCGACCGCGAGCGGAATATCCTGGAACGCGCCAGCCGGCGGCGCTAGAGTGGACTCGTGCAGGCCGGAACGTGATCGGCCCTACAGCGGAGCCGCCATGAACCCATGGATTCTCGCCGCGGGCGCGGCCGCCTGCTGCGCCGCCTTGACGGCGGAGGCGGGCGGGACCGCGCCCGCCCCGTCCTCGAACATCCCGACCCGCAGACCGACCCACCCGGAGGATGCCCCGATGACCATCACGGAACGTCGAAGCGGCACGTGGAGTCCCGGCCTCTCGGAGGCCGAACGGGCGACGCTGTTCGCCCTCGCCCGGGACACGCTGGCCTGGTGCGTACAGTCCGGGCGCGGCGCGTTTCCCATGGACCGCTACACGCTCACGCCGAAGCTCAAGGAACCGGCGGCCACGTTCGTGACGCTCAAGCGAGGCGGCGAGCTGCGCGGCTGCATCGGGTGCCTGGCCGCCGAGGAGGCGCTGTACCTGTCGGTGCACCACAACGCCGTCAATGCCGCCCTGCGCGATTTCCGTTTCGACCCGGTGCGGCCCGACGAGGTCCCGGGCCTGTCGCTGGACGTCTCGATTCTGAGCCCGGCCCGCGCGATCCCGGACGCCTCGGCCTTCACGCCCGGGACGCACGGCATCATCCTCATCAAGGGTTCAACCCGCGCGGTATTTTTGCCGGAAGTCGCCGTCGAGCAGGGCTGGACCCGCGAGGACACGCTCTCGCATCTCAGCCGCAAGGCGGGCCTGCCGGCCGACGCCTGGCGGCAGGGCGCCCGGTTCGAGGTGTTCGAGAGCGTCGTGCTCTCGGCCGCGGAGCCCGCCCCGAAGCGCCGCCCGTAAGCGGCATCCGGCCGTGCGGTCAGCCCGGCTGCCGGGCCGCGAGGTGTTCCCGCATGGCCCGGAACGAGCAGCGGGAACCGCGCATCCGGTACCGCAGCCGGCCGTGCTCCCGCACGAAGGCGCCCGCCTTGGCGTTGAACGTGCCGCGGGCCGTCACCAGTTGGCCCCAATACCCAAAATGCCAGGCGGGCACGGCATCGGCCGGCGGGTCGTCCAGATTCCGCTGCCACTCCTCCGGGAAGAGCCGGAGCCAGCGCGGCTCGTCATTGAGCCAGGTATGGGTGGCCAGGGTATCGTAGCCGTACTCGCGCCCGCTCCGGTCCATGAGTTCGAGGAAACAGCGCGGCAAATACATCGGGTCCGTGAAGATGGAATCCGGGGCCACCGCGTTGGCGATATGGAACACGCAGACGGTCGGCGCGCGCTTCGGGTTGGGCGTGTCATACTTGAGGCTGCCGGCCACCAGGCGGGCCGGCCAGACACGGGTGAGGGGAGCCACGCCCACGCTCACGGAATACCGCGCGTCGGCGCGCGCCTTCAGGAAGTCCCGCACCTGCCCGACCATGGCCTGCTCGAAGCGCGCCGCGCCGCCGGGAGGCAGCCCGCGGGCCGTCTCCCGCGCGAGGGCCGAAATGCGCTGGACGTCGGGTTCACCGGCCCAGGTCGCGGGCTCTCCGAATCCGAGCGCGTGATAAAACAGCGGCGTATGCCGCTGGAGAATCACGCCGATATCCTCGTCGGGCAGTCTCGGCTGCAGGCGGAACGCCACGGTAAACGAGAGCCGGGCCATCTGCTCGACGTACTCGCGGTGTTCGGCCTCGGTTTTTCGGGGCCGGGCGGGGGCCGGGTCGCTCATGGCGGCACCCTAGCGGGGGTGGGCCCGGGCGTCAACCGCCATTTTTCGGGCTGGACATTTGGGCCGGATACCGTATAAACGAGCTCTTTCACGTTACCAGGGGGGAGTAGCGCACATGCCGAAAATGAAGACCAAGAAGGCGCTGCGGAAGCGGTTCCGCAAGACCGCGACGGGGAAAATCGTGCACCTGGGCGCCGGGCGCGGCCACCTGCTGTCCTGCAAGTCGCGCAAGCGCAAGCGGAATGCCCGCAACAAGCGGCTGCTGGGCGCCATGGAGCAGAAGCGCATCCGCACCCTGTTTTAGCCGATTTCCAGTTATTCAAGGGGAGAGCGTGCCATGCCAAGAGCCACCAACGCGCCGGCGTCCCGGCGCCGCCGCAAACGACGCCTGCAACAGGCCTCCGGTTTTTACGGGTCGCGCAGCAAGCTGTTCCGCCAGGCCACCGAGGCCGTGGACCGCGCCATGCGCCTGGCCACCATCCACCGCAAGCTCAAGAAGCGCGAGTACCGCAGCCTGTGGATCGTCCGCCTGTCCGCCGCCTGCCGCCAGAACGGCATCTCCTACAGCCGGCTCGTCGAGGGGCTGACCAAGGCCGGCATCGCGCTCAACCGCAAGATGCTCTCCGAAATCGCCATCCACGATCCCGACGGCTTTGCCAAGATCGTGGGCGAATCCAAGGCCGCCCGGGCCTGAAACCGGCGGCGGCCCCGCATCCTTCCCGGCGCCCGGCTGTCCAGGGCGGGCGCGGTCGCCGGGCGCGTCGCTCGGCGCACACCCAGGCTCGTCACAGGCACAGGCCAGGCGCTTCCGCGGCGGCCTCGGCAAGGCCGCCCTGCCCGCGCCGCCCGCCCGGGGTTCCGGGCATGCCTAGCGTTCGTAGCGACTGCCGCCGATGAACTCGCGCAGGAGCGAGTCGTCCGGCACGCAGGCGGTATCGGCCACGGGCGTCAGCGGCCGCAGGAATTCGAGGATCCGGTGCGCCCGGATGTAGGCGTCCTGGCGCCGGGGATCGGCGCGGTACCGCGCCACGGCCTCCGGGAACAGGGCATAGACGATGTGCTTCAGGATCGGCAACTCGTAGGGCAGCGCGCTGTTGACCAGGAAATCGGCGCTGCCGATGAACGGGATGATGTGCCGCAATTCGCTGCGTCGTACGTAATGCCAGTGGGTGAGCGTGGCGTCAGGCTGAGAATTGCGGCGGCGGCTGTCGCGGATCATGCGCCGCATGAGCCGCAGGTCGGCCCAGCGCATGAACGAGCCGTCCGCGGCCCGCCACTGGCCGAGCGTCTCGATGTACACCCGGAAGATGCGGTCGGCCGGCACGCCGGCTGTCAGGCCCTGGTAGAGCCCATGCAGGCTGTCGAGGAGCAGCAGGTCGCGGGGCCCCAGGGCCAGCGGCGCGGCCTCGAGGGTGCGCCGGCCGCTCTTGAAGTCGTAGTGCGGGATCCGCACCGGCTCGCCCGCCAGCAGGCGGGCCAGGTGCTCGTTGAGCAAGGCCAGGTCCAGGGACTGCGGCCCCTCGTAATCGTAGTCGCCGAACTCGTCCCGCGGATGCCGTTCGAGGTCGAAGAAATAGTGGTCGGCGTTGAGCGTCTTGAAGGAGAACCCGGCCCGCGCCAGCCGCTCGCCGAGCTTGGCGGCGGTGGTGGTCTTGCCGGAGGAGGACGGTCCGGCCACGACCACCAGCCGCGCGGCGCCCTCGCGCTCGAGGAGCTGGGCGGCGCACTGGTCGAGCTCCTCGCCGAACCGGCGCTCGCAGGCGCGCACCAGCTCCGCGAACCGGCCGGCCGCCGCCGTCTCGTTGAGCCGCTCGATCGAATCGCAGCCATGGTCCATGGCCCAGCGCAGGACCTCGTAGATTTTCTTGTAGGGGATGTTGTCGGTGACCTCGAAC
>CAZUYI010000066.1:0-10047 GCA_964624095.1 uncultured Verrucomicrobiota bacterium
GCGAAACCTCCCTTCTTGTTCCACGCATCCAGAAAGGCCTGCAACGTGCCGACCCCCAGGTCCGACCCGACAAACACCACCCTCGGATCGTTGCGGGCGAGCTGATAGACGGCCTCCAGGCACGCTTTGCGCATTATGACGCCTCCAGGGCGGCCAGCAGTGCCTGCACTTCGTCGGGCGACACCCGGCTCTTGTGATGCCACTGCAAGTTGCGCTCCGTCTGGGGCAGCCCCTTGCCCTTGACCGTATGGCAAATCACAGCACTCGGCCGGCCTGGCTCCACCGGCAAGGCCCGCAAGCGCGCCTGCAAGGCAGCCACGTCGTGGCCGTCCACCTCCGCCACCCCGAACCCGAAGGCGCGCCACTTGGCGTCGAACGGCTCCAGGTCCTGCACGTCCCGGGTGTCCCCATAGGACTGCTGCCGGTTGTAGTCCACCAACACCGTCAGGGCGTCCAAGCGGTGATTGCCCGCCGACAACGCCGATTCCCACACAGCGCCTTCGTCGCATTCCCCGTCCCCGACAATCACGAACGTGCGCCAGCCCTGCCCGGTCCGCCGGGCGCCCAGGGCCATGCCGACTCCCAGGGCCAGTCCATGCCCCAGGCTTCCGGAGCAGATTTCCACGCCGGGAACCTTCGTTTCCGGATGGCCCCCCAGCAGCCCGTCGTGGGCGCAAAACCGGTCGAGCTCGCGCTCCGGGAAAAAGCCCTTGTCATACAAGACGGCATACAGCGCCATGCAGCCATGGCCCTTGCTCAAGAGGCAGCGGTCGCGGCCGGGCCAGCGGGGCTGACGGGGATCCACGCGCACAATGTCGTCGTAGAGCACGCGGAGGATTTCGACGAGCGACAGGGCCGACCCCACGTGGCCGCGCCTTCCACCCGCCAGCATTCTCAACACGAGCCGGCGCAGATGTTTCGACCGTTCATCCATAACCTCACTCCATCGGCCGCATGCGGGCGCCCTTCTCCACGCCCGCCATCCGGCCGGCCCGCGCCAGCATCCGGCGCGCCTTGGCCAGTTGGCGCGCCAACACGGCGTCGCGCGGCGGCATCGCCTCGCGGGCGAACCGGCGGCGCGCCCATTCGCCCGGCACAAACTCGTTCAACATCAGCAGGCACCACTTCAGGGCAGTCAGCGGATACAGAACCTCCAGCCGCAGCGCCAGACTCCGGTCGTCCGGGAAGAGCGCCGTCACACGCCGCTCAAACCAGGCCCGACGCCAATGCGGCAGCGTCATGGCCGGGTGCAGGACGAAATCGGCGATCATCTTGGCGGGATCGTCCCACCCGAAATACTCGAAGTCGATGAATACCAGCGTGCTCCCGCGCCGCAGGGCGTTGTGAAATCCGAAATCCGATGGACTCAGCGTACGCCGGGCCCGGGCCATCTCCCGGTCAAAGGCGCTCCCCGCCCGGCCGTACCGCTCCCGCCCCCACGCTTCCACCCGCTTCAGCATCGGCTGCACCTCATCGAGCAGGAACATCCGCATGGCCGCGTGCCATTCGCCCGCCCTGGCGTCGCGCAGCAGCCGCGCCAGCCGCCGCGCGACGATCCGTCCCGCGGCTCGCCCGGAAAAACACGCTTCGGATGCCGGCGCAAACTCCCGGACACGCGCCGCTCCCGCTACCTCCTTCAAGCGCGCCACGAACCGGATCACGTCGGCCCACTCGGACGCCGCGGCGCGGCGCGCATCCACCGGGCGCCCCTCGATATACTCGTAGAACGCGCACCGGTGCCGGCGGCTCAGGGCGAGCGGCTCCGGTATGCAGCGCACGCCCGCCGTCCAGAGCCTCCGCATGCTGTCAAACTCCACCGCCATCCGGTCGCGTGGGCCGGTCCGCGCATGATACCATTTCGCGGCGTAGCGTCGGCCCTGTGCATCCCGGACCGCGTACACGCGGCTGTTGCCGCCACCGCCGATCCGCTCGACCGAGCGCACCGCCGTTCCGAGCACGCGTGCCGCGATGGCGCTAATCCGTGTCTCTTGAATGGGGCGTCTCCCCGAACACAACCGCCCGTATGGCGTCCCACGACCGGCAAACCGCCCACCCGGCATGGGCGCGTTGCCCTCGCCGGCCGGCGCCGGACGCGAGCAGGACTCGAACGACTCCGGCCGGAAAGGCCGGCTCCCGAAACGTCTCTTCCAGGTCGTCAATGAAATGCGTACACCCGAGTTGTTTCACTCGCGCCACCTTGGCCTCGCGGCTGGACTCAAAGAACACGTCGGCCTCGGAAAAAGCCAGTCCCTCGTGCCGGAAAAATCCGCGGCTCCGCATCCAGGCTAGGGCCGCCTGCCGCAAATTGACATCCGGCCCGCCGCGGGCCGCCCGGCTGGTCTTGTGACTCACGATGTAGAGCGGCGTGCGTGACCGCCGGCAGGCCGCCACAAACGGCCGCACGCCGCGCATCAGCGCCGCCTCCCGGATGCCCGGCCCGTATACCGTGGCTTGGAGCGCCTGCCAGCGCCGCTCTCCGCCCGGCGTCGCCCGCAGGTAATCCCGAATGGCGCGTTTCGTCCGCACGATGGATTCGGGCACCCACCGCCGCCGACGCGCCCGGCGGTAAAACACGCGGTCGTAGCCGATGATCGTATTGTCAAAATCAACGCCGATGACTCGGCCGGATATCCTCATGCCGCGCGTCAACGCCTCCCGTAAAACTCGCGCACGCACCCGGCCACGTGGCGCAGTTCGACGTCGGTCAGGTGCTGGTGCGCCGGCAGCGTGATCGCGGTCCGGCCGTGGGCTTCCGCCACGGGGAAGGATCCCTCCGCGTAGCCCAGGCCCCGCGCCGCCGGCTGCCGGTGCACGGGGATGGGATAGTGCACCTTGGCCTCGACACCGCGGGCATGCAGGTGCTTCAGCAGCGCGTCGCGGGATTCCGCCCGCACCACGTACAGGTGGAACACGTGGACAACGCCCGGGCGCCGGACCGGCACCTCGATGGCGCCCGCCAGGTCCTTGAAGGCCGCATCAAGGAAGGCCGCGTGGCGGCGCTTGGCCTCCGTGATGGCCTGCACCTGGCCCATCAGCCGGCTCCCGATGACGGCCTGGAGGGAATCCAGCCGGCAGTTGATGCCGAAGGACTCGACCTCGTCGCGCGTCCGCAGACCGTGGTTCCGGTACAGGCGCAGCCGGTCCGCCAAGGCGTCGTCCGAGGTCACGATCATGCCCGCATCGCCCCACACGTTCAGGTTCTTGAGCGGGTGAAAGCTGAATGTGCCCGCGCGACCCCAGGCGCCGGCCTTGCGCCCCTTGATCGAGGCGCCGAGGGCCTGGCAGGCGTCCTCGACCACGGGGATGCCGCGCGCGTCCGCCACGCGCAGGATTCGCGGCATGTCGGCCATGTTGCCCGTGTAATGCACCGGCACGATCGCCTTGGTCCGCGGGGTAATGGCCGCCTCGAGGCGGTCCGTGTCCATCACGTAGCCGTTTTCGCTGTCCACTAGAACCGGCCGGGCGCCCGTCATGACGATCGCGCCCACGGTGGCGATGAACGTGTTGGCGCAGGTGATCACCTCGTCGCCCGGCCCGACGTCCAGCATCCGTAGGCTCATCGCCAGGGCGTCGGTGCCGGAGCCCACCCCGATCGCATGGCGCGTGCCGACAAACTCGGCCACCTGCGACTCGAATCGCTCGACCGCGCGGCCGAGCGTGAAGTCGCCGGATTGCACGAGCGCCCGGATGTCCGCCAGGTAGCCGTCCAGGTCGTTGAACTGCCGGTCGAGGTAAGAAAACGGTACCTTCACGGAACGGACTCCCTCCTGGTTACGCCGCGTAAAATGCCCGGATCCGGTCGGCCACGTAATCCACGTCGTCCGGGCTCAAGTCCTGGTGAATGGGCAGGCTCAGCATCGTGGCGGCCTGACGCTCGGCCTCCGGGAAGCTCCCCTCGGCATAGCCCAGTTCGCGTCCCGCCGCCTGCAGATGCACCGGTACCGGGTAATGAACGGCGGTGCCGATCCCGTGGTCTTCGAGGTCGCGCTTCAGCGCGTCCCGGCGCGGGACCCGGATGACAAACGTGTGATAGACCGAATAGTCCGCGCCATCCTCGGGCGGCAGCCGGACCTGCGGCACGCCGCGGAGCCGTTCGCGGTAGCGCGCCGCGTGGCGGCGCCGCGCCTCGGTCCACGCGTCCAGGTGGCCGAGCTTGACGAGCAGCAGGGCCGCCTGCAGGGTATCGAGCCGCGAGTTGCCGCTCCAGGCCGCCGCGTTGTCGCGCGTCTCCAGGCCGATGTTCCTCAGCATGCGCAGGCGCCGGGCCAGCTCGGCGTCGCGCACGGTGATCACCCCGCCGTCGCCGCAGGCATTCAGCGTTTTGAGCGGATGCAGGCTGAAACAGCCGGCGTCCCCCAGGCCGCCGACCGGCCGGCCCGCCAGGCGCGCCCCCACCGCCTGCGCCGCGTCCTCGATCACCCGGATGCCCCGCGAATCGGTCAGCGCCCGGATGGCGTCCACGCGAGCCGGGCGCCCCGTCAAGTGGACCGGGATGACGGCCCGGGTCCGCGGGCCGAGGGCCTGCGCGAGCCGGTCCGCGTCCAAATTCCCGTCCCCGGCCACGTCTACCAGGACGGGCGTCGCGCCCGAGAGCCGGATGGCGGACACCGTGGCCACGAAGGTGTTGGGCACCGTGACCACCTCGTCGCCGGGCCCGATCCCCAGCGCGCGCAACGCCAGGAGCAGGGCGTCGGTGCCCGAATTGACGCCCACGGCGTAGGGCACGCCGATGCGCCCGGCGAAGGCCTTCTCGAACGCCTCCACCTCGGGCCCCAGCACGAACTGGCCGTGGTCGAGCACCCGCCCGACGGCCTCCAGCAGCGCCGGCCGCAGGGGCGCGTGCTGGGCCGCAATCCGGACGTACGGCACGGTTCTGGACTCCGCCTTCATCTCACGGCTTCCCGCCCAGTTCCTGCATTCGCTTGATGTTGTGATAGAGCGGATTCGTCAGCGGATCCTTCAGGCGCCCGGCGCGGTAGGCCTCGGCCACGCTGCGGATGGCGTCTTCCACCGTGTGGCGCGGCGCGAAGCCTAGCCGCTCGCGGATGCGCGTGGAGCTGATGTGGTACGACCGCGTGTCGTCCGTCGGCACGGTTTCCAGGCGGATCCCCGGGTCGTCCAGGGTCATCCGGACCTTCTCGGCGATGGCGCGCACGGCGTAGTTCTGGTAGCCGACGTTGAACGGCACGCCGTGCACCCGCTCGCGGGGCGCCTCGAGCAGGAGCTCGTAGGCGCGCACCATGTCCCGGATGTTCAGGTTGGGCCGGAGCTGGTCCCCGCCGAACACCCGGATGCATCGGTTGACCAGGGCGTGGATGGTGAGAATGTTGACCGTCAGGTCCAGGCGCATGCGGGACGCATAGCCGCAGACCGTCGCGGGCCGCACGATGACGCGGGTCATGGGCCCGTCGTTCAAGCCGGCCAGCAGGAGGCGCTCGCATTCGAGCTTGAAGCGCGAGTAATCGGTGAGCGGGGTCGTGGGCGAGTCCTCGGTGACTTCCGGTTCCGGGCGCAGCCCGTAGACGCTGGAGGAACTGGCATAGAGGAATCGCCGCACGCCGGCCGCCCGGGCCTCCTCGACCAGGCCGGGGAAGGCATCCCGGTTGATGGACGCACCCAGCGCGGGATCGAGCTCGAAGCTCGGGTCGTTGGAAATGCACGCCAGGTGGATGACCGCGTCCGCCCCGCGCAGGGCCGCCCGGACGGCGGCCCGGTCGCGAATATCGGCCTTGATCCGGGTCAGGTTCGGGTGCGCATCGGCCGCGCCGAACACGTGCTCGCCATACCAGAACAGGTCGAGCACGCGTACCGCGCGGCCTCCGGCGAGCAGATGCGGGACCAGGGCGCTGCCCACGTAGCCGGCGCCGCCGGTGACGACGATCGTGTCACAAGGCTGGCTCATAAAAAACCTCGGATTAGCCGCCGGATGCCCGGCAGGCCTGTTCCACGCGATCCATCCAGTGGTGCAGGACCGCGGCATGGCAGGTCTCGGCCCCGCCATAGGTGGGCGCGGGCACGTACCAGTTCAAGGTTCCGCCGCGCCGCAAGAGATTGCCGGGCCGCATGGCCGACAGCGTCACGATGTGCATCCGGCAGGCGTGCGCCGCGCGCACGGCGGCCAGGATATTGGGCGAGCGGCCCGAGCTGCTGATGGCCACCAGCAGGTCGCCCGGCCGGCCGCGCCGGGAGAGCGGCTCCGAAAACACGCGGTCATAGCCCAGGTCGTTGGACAGGGCCGTAATCAGGGCCACGTCCGAAAACACTTCCGTGTGCAGCCGGGCGTTCTTGGCCAAGTCCGCCGCGAGGTGGCTGGCCATTGAGGCGCTGGCGCCGTTGCCGATCAGGAAAATTGTGCCACGCCGGCGCCGCACGCGCTCCGTGAGGGCCGTCCACTGCAGGAAGCCCGCCTCCGCGCCGAGCTCGCGCCCCCGGGCATCGCGCACGGAGAGTGCGGCCAGCTGGCCGGACAGCGCGGCGAGACAGGTGCTCCAGGAGGTCGCTGGCATGGGCCGTCACTTCAGCAGGGACACAACGCACTTCTTGACCTTGAGCTTGTCTATGGCCTTGTCGTTCCCGACGATTTCCACGGCCTCGGCGCCCACCACGTTCCCGATGAACCCGAGCGCCTCGAACGGCACGGCCTGCGCCGCCGCCAGGGCCGTTACGGCCAGGAACGCATCGCCGGCGCCCACGCGGTCCACGACCTTGCGGGCCAGGGCCGGCACGTCCACGAACGAGTCCTCGGGTGCACTCACCAGGCAGCCTTTCTGGCCGCGGGTGACCACCATGTAACGGGCCGCCAGCCGCCGACGCGTGCGCTCGATGATAGGGCGCAGATCCCCATGGGCGTCGCGGGCATCAAGCCGCATTTCGTGTTCGGCAATACAGGCGTAGTCGGCGCGCGGGTAGCGGCTGATCGTGTGGAAGCCGCGGTTGCCGGCGTTGGCCTGCGTGTTCACCGCCAGGAACGGGGCCGCCTCGCAGACGGTCTTGATGACATCCCCGTTCACGGCGCCGTGCCCAAAATCGGATACCAGCACGAGGTCCGCGCGCGCGGCCCGCTCGCGGACCGCCGCGCAGACGGCCTCGGTGACGGCGGCGGGCAGCTCGCGCTCGTCCAACTCGTAGAGCTCGAGCAGCTTGTTGAGGGTATAGCCGTCTAGGATGCGGCGCTTGACCACCGCGGGCAGGTCCGGCGCCGGGAAAAAATACGGGGTGATCGCGGGATTCAGGCCCCCGCGGATGAACGACTCGTAGCCATTGCGCGTGCCGAGCACGGAAATCAGTTCCACCCGCCCCGCGAAGTTGGCCGCGTGGTTGGCCACGGCCAGCACGCCACCCGCGAAGCGGTCTTCCGACTGGTATTTCACCGCGAGCACCGGGTCCTTGGAGGATTTCCCAATGGCGTCGCAGTACACGTACTCGTCCACGATCGGGTCCCCGATCACCAAGACCTTCAGGGCCGCCAGCCGGTCAATGATCTCCAGGATGCGGTCCGGCGGGTGCCGTCGGCGGAACAGGTCAAGGTACTCGCGCACCTCCTGCGGATAGACCGAGAGGAACCGGTTGATCAGGTGGGTCGAACTGAAGACGATGTCCTCGGTAAAGGCCAACTGGATGCCCAGTTCCTGCACCACGGCCGCCTCGCGCGACATCTTGCCGGTCATGTCGGACTGAACGTGCTTGAACTCGGCCCCCTTCACATACACGTCCGGCCGCACGAGGCGCAGGGTCTCCTCGGCCGTCGGCCACTCGTTGACCGCCACGTAGTCCACGCAGGACAGCGAGGCAACGGCTTCCGCGCGCAACCCCTCGGCAAACGCCGGCCGGTGCGGGCCCTTGTCAACGAACCGGTCGGGCGTCAGCGTGACGAGCAGCAGATCCCCCAGGGCGCGGGCCTGCTCGAAGTAGCGGATATGCCCGATGTGCAGGAGATCGAAGACCCCGTGGCAATGCACCACGCGATGGCCCCGGGCGCGAGCCTCGGCCGAGTACTGCGCCAAACGCCGCACCTCCACGATCTTGTCGCCGGTCATGGCGCCCTCTCCGCTCCGATTCCGGGTCGGGCACCCGGCCGCCGGATGCGCGCCGCGGGGCCGGCGAACCCGTAACGGGCCCGGCCGGCCGCGCAGACAGCGCGCGGGTTCATGCGCGGCACCATAGCCCAGGGCGCATCCCGTTGTCAACGCGTTTATTGACCGGGCGGGACGGACGGTGCGGAATTGCCGGCGGGCACCCTACGGCACCGTGCCCGGCCGGGCTACCGGGACCTGGCTGCCGTCGGGAAGCACGGTGCCGGACATGATGGCATTGGCCAACTGGTTGGTCGCCGACAGGATCGCCCCATGAAGGTTCGCCCCGGTCAGGTCGGCTCCGTCAAAGTTCGCCTTGGTCAAATCGGCGCCCATCAGGTTGGCGCCCGTCAGATTGGCCCGCTGAAACTGGGCGGCCTTCAGGTTGGCCGACGCCAGGTTGGCGTTGCTCACGTCCGCCTCGTGCAGCACCGCCCCTTCCAGGTTCGCGCCCGTCAGGTTGGCGCGGCAGAGCAAGGCTTTGACGAGGATCGCCTTCTTGAGATTGGCGCCGCTCAGGTTGGCCGAAAAGAGCCGCGCTTCGCTCAAATCGGTTTCGTTCAGCTTGGCTTTCTGAAGGTTCTTGTTGATCCGGTTGCTCCGGGCTCGCTCGATACATTCTTCGCGGGTTAGCTTTTCGGCCGACTCCACGGCGGCGTTGACCCGCACCTTGCGCGGCGTCACCGTACTGCGGGCGGCGCCCGACACCGGCCAGACGGTCCCCAGCGCGACACACCCAGCCATGCATATGGTCCACACGGCGCGCATACAGTCTCCCCTTTTGTACTGTAGAGTATGCCTTGAGGCGCCGGCTTTGTCCAGCCCAATCCGTCGCCGTCGCCGGGCGCGGCGCGTGGTCGCAGGGCCGGGGCGACCATCAGTCCCGGGTTTCGAGGAATCCCTCGAGTTTCTGCATCCGGGTGGGATGGCGGAGCTTGCGCAGCGCCTTGGCCTCGATCTGGCGGATGCGCTCGCGGGTGACGGCGAACATGCTGCCGACCTCCTCCAGGGTGCGGGGGCAGCCGTCGGCAATTCCGAAGCGCAGGTTGAGCACTTTCTGTTCGCGGTCCGAGAGGGTGGAGATCACCTCCTGCAGACGCTCGCGCAGCAGGCTGTAGGCCGTCATTTCGGAGGGATTTTCAGCCGACTTGTCCTCAATGAAGTCGCCGAAGCAGGCGTCGTCGCTGTCGCCGACGGAGGCTTGCAGGGAAATCGGCTGCTGGGACATTTTGAACACTTCGCGGACGCGCTCCACGGGCAGGTCCACCTCGCTGGCCACTTCTTCGGGCGTCGGCTCGCGGCCGAAGTCCTGGAGGAGCTGCTTCTGGACGCGGACCAGCTTGTTGATCGTCTCGATCATGTGGACCGGGATGCGGATGGTGCGGGCCTGGTCGGCAATGGCGCGGGTGACGGCCTGGCGGATCCACCAGGTGGCGTAGGTGCTGAACTTGTAGCCCCGCTTGTACTCGAATTTCTCGACGGCCCGCATGAGCCCCGTGTTGCCCTCCTGGATCAGGTCCAGGAACATGAGGCCGCGGTTCATGTATTTCTTCACGATGCTGATCACCAGGCGCAGGTTGGCTTCCGCCATTTCGGTGCGCGCCTTCTGCCCCTTCTTGAGCCAGTCCTTCAGCTCGCGGTAGCGGGCCTCGAACACGTCGCCGTCCATGAAAAACTCCGACTCCATCCGCTGCATCCGCTCGCGTTCGGCCCGCAGCTTGGCCATCCGGGCGGCCGTCTTGGGCCCCCGGGCCGATTCCAGCTTGCGGATCTGGTCCACGCAGTCGCGGTACTTCTGGTAGAAGGCATCGGCCAGGGTCACGAAATCCTCGATGGCCTTCTGCTTGAAGTAAAGGCTGTCCAGTTGCCGGGCATAAACGGTCATCGCCCGGTCCAGGGCCTTGCGGACGTGCTCGGCCCGGCGGGGATTGGCGCGCGCCTGCCGGGCGCGCAGAAACAGGACGGCCGCCTGCTT
>CAZUYI010000067.1:0-2029 GCA_964624095.1 uncultured Verrucomicrobiota bacterium
CCCCGGCCGCCACACACAGGCCAACAGCCTAACTGGAGCCGGGGTGACCTCACCCCGGCCGCAACAAACAGGCCAACAGCCTAACTGGAGTTGGAATGACCTCGCCCCGGCCGCGGCACGTTGGACGACCGGCCGCGCTCGCGGTACTGCGAGGGCGAGCAGCCGATGAACCGGTGGAACCGCTTGCAGAAATAGAGCTGATCCGCGAACTGGAGCCGGGCCGCGATTTCCTTGATCGGCAGCCCGGTTTCCGAGAGCAGCCGGCAGGCTTCCTCGATGCGGCGTTGCATGAGGTAATGGGCGGGCGGCACGGCATAGCGCCGGCGCCAGACGCGGCGGAACGTCGCGTCGGAGAGCCCGGCGTCGCGCGCCAGGGCGCGCCAGTCAACCGGGCGCTCGGCGGCTTGTTCGTCCATGGTCCGGCGGATGCTGTCAACGGCCTCGACGCCGGGGTCCGGCGCCGGCTCGGCGACCATGCCGGCGGACGGTTGAACGACGTCGAGGATCAGGAGTTCCGCCAGCCGGTCAATGCGGTCGGCGCTCCCGGCGGCGTCGAGTCGTTTCATTTCCTCGAGGATTCTCACGATCCAGTTTGCGACCCGGTCGAGCGGGGTCAGCGGCCATTCGTTGCGGCCTTGGCGCAGGGGCACGAGCCGCCGGAACCGATCCATGACCCACGGCTCGTAGGAGATGAAAAACTCCATCCATTCGGGGTTCGGCCACGAGGTGTTCAATACCCCGGGCGTCGTGATGTTCAGGCAGGGCGGCCTGATCGCGCGCACGCGGCCGGGCGGTCCGCTCGAGCCCGCCCCAGACAGGATGAACCCCAGGGAAAGCGACCGGTGGACAACCGTTCGACGGGGATACCGGTTGTGGGGAATGAACCCGATATGCCAGACCGGCAGCGGCGCGGGCAGGCGGCGGGGCTTGTCCGCGAGGATGGCGAACAGCGGCGTCTGCGATTTAAGATTGAACAGCGCGCTCATCCAAATCCTCCGTCCCTCACAGGTCGAGCGGCGCATAGCCGGAGCCGGACCGCCAGACACGCCGGCGCCCGCCGGCCGGATCGAATACGGCCGGATCGATCTTGCCGTCCCCGTCGTAATCGGCGGGGGCGGCCACGATCCCGTCGGCGCCCCAACCGCTCACGGACACCTCGCGGTAGCCCGAGCCCGACAGCCAGAGGCGCCAGATCCCGCCGGCCTCGGCGTACACGGCCGGATCGGCTTTCCCGTCCCCGTCGTAATCGGCCGGATACGCCGCATAGCCCGGCCCGCCCCAGCCGGCGACGGAAGCCTCGCGGTAGCCCGAGCCGGACAGCCAGACGCACCAGGTCCCGCCGGCCGGGAGATACGACGCGGGATCCTCGAGTCCGTCGCCGTCGTAATCGGCGGGCACCGGGACGCTGCCCGGCCCGCCGCCGCCGAACGCGATGCCGGCGTACCCGCGTCCCGAGAGCCACAGCGTCCAGCCGCCGGACTCGGCGTCGAACACGACCGGATCCGGGACGCCGTCGCCGTCGTAATCGGCGGGCGGCACGCCCGAGCCGGGCTCGCTGACTTCGCGGAGTTGCTCGTCCGGCGCGGGATTCTCGCCCACGGAGGTTTCGTACTTCACCATGAGCTGGCGGCCGGCCTGGTAGAGCACGCGCGGCCGGCGGGACAGGGCCGCCAGCGCGCGCTGCGTGGCCTTCCGCGTGCGCACCCGCGCGAAGCCGTAATAGCCGCCCTGGGCGCCGCGCCTGAAGTGAGCCAGGATGACGTTGCCCGCGCCGAACGCGGCGCGCAGCGGAACCAGGAGATCGCGCTTGAAGCCCTTGTAATTGCCGACGGCGGCCGTGGCATGCAGGTCAATCTCGCCGGCGAAGAGCAGGTCCTCGTACTGGTAGGGATTGGCGTAGCCCAGGCCGCGCGCCCAGCGCGGCCGGCCGTTCACCAGGGCGGCGTCCAGCAATTCGCTCACCGGAAGCGACGGCGCGTCGCGGGCAGGGCCTTGGCAGGGATGGACCCGGAACATGGGCCGGTTGGCG
>CAZUYI010000067.1:2039-10001 GCA_964624095.1 uncultured Verrucomicrobiota bacterium
AGAGCGCGGCCGGCTGCCCGTCCAGGGTCAGCGTCCGCCACACGGCCGGGTTCTGATCGGCGCAGATTTCCGCGTAGAGCGACCACCTGGCCAGCTCCTCCGCGGTGTTTTCGATCAGCTTTCCCAGCGGGAGCTTGACGGGCGCCGGCAACGCGACGATGTAGCGGGACGGCACGGGCCGGATATAGCCGACGACCGACTCTCCGACCACGCGCGCCGGATGGCAGACGATGGCGTCCGGGCCCGTCTCCCCGCCGAACCGGATCTCGCCCACGTCGCGACGGTCCGGCAACAGCGGGCCGGCGGCGGTGTATTCGTCCTCGTAGCGGAACCCGTAGACCAGCGAGTAGAACCGGTCCCGGCCCTCCGGCAGGGGGTCGTCGAACACAAAGGCCACGCGGTTCGACCGGAACGCGGCGGTGGCCAGCACCTGCATGGCCGATTCGTCCGGCGTCGCGCCGGCGAGCAAGCCGGCGCCCGCGAGCGCGGGAATCCGCGCGGCATCGCCGTGGAAGCGGAAGCTCATTCCGGTGATCCGGGCCGGCTCGATCCGGGTGCCCGTCGCGCGCAGCGTCAGGCGCGTCACCGCGAACGGCTTACCTTGCGGCGCCAGGATCGCGCCGGCGGGATTGGCGTCCGCGGCCGACACGAGGACCTCGCCCGGCCCGACCAGCGGCCGCTCGTCCCGCGCCCCGGCCGGGCCTTCCAGGAGCAGCGGCGCGTCATACAAGCCGTCGCCGTCGGCATCCGCCCCGCCGTGGCGGGCCCAGTAGTTGCCGCCTTGGTACGGGCCGCCGACGATGTTTGCGCCCGGCGTCTTCGGAATGGACCAGCGATTGCCGGCGCCTTCAGCCTGCGTATAATGAAAGGCGCGGCTGCCGATGTAGTTGTCGTAAATCAGGTTGTCCCGGCTGTCCGACGCCGTGTAGATCGCGGTATTGCACCGGCCCAGCAGGAGATTGCCCGTCACGGTGTTGCTGACGCACCCGCCGTAGCGAAGGGACAGCAGGCTGCTGACGAAATTACCCACCAGCGTGTTGGACACGACCAGGTTATGGGTGCCCTTGAGGTCCAGGCCGCCGGCACCGGAATCCGGCGGGCCGAGGGTATTGCCGGCGATGGTGTTGCCGCGACCTGACACTTGAAGCCAGTAACTGGTATTTGACAGGAACCGGTTGTTGTCTCCGGCGGCTTCCATCCCATCCGTATCCCGGTTTGACTCGAACCGGGAATGGCTCGTGGCAACGCGCCAGCGGGTGACGGAATTGCCGCGTAGGACGTTATTGCTGCCTGCGACGAAGATGTCGGCTCCGGCCACGGTGTTGCCGGACACGACGCCGCCCGTGCCCTGCACATACAGCATGGGATGGTTGGCGGCGTCGAAGGCCGGGCTGGGGGCAAAGCGGTTGCCGGCGAGCCCGACGCCTTCGCTGCTACCCGAGGCGGACACCCAGACGCCGTTGAACAGGCAGTTCGACAGGGAAGGCCGGAACGAGGCGCGATGGCCCAGCTCCAGGAAGCCGGTCTCAAACCAGGCGTTGGTGTTGTTGAAGGCCGCCCCAACGGCGTCGAGCGCGCCGGACGGATGGCGTGTGCGGAGCGCGGCGTAGCGCCGGTTCATGTCCACGGTCGTGCCCGGCAGAATGCGCAGCACGCCCCGCTCGATCCAGACGGTGCCGCCGAGCGCGATGCGTCCGCTCCAGGCCAGCGGCGGGCGGCCGAACGGGTTGTCCGGCGCGTTGTCCAGGCGCCCCCGGCAAGTCGAGGTATCCGCGATCCGGGGCGGCGTGTCGGTTTCCTTGACCCAGTCGCCGGCCGAATTGGTCCGATAGACGACCGACGTGTAGGCATAGCGCTGGCCGCGCGACACGCCGCGGTCGCAGTAGCCCGTGGCGCACAAGTTGGTGCCCACGGCCGTGCGGATGAGCGTCGGGCCCCGGTACACCATGACCTTGCGATAGGCATTCGAGGTGTAGGACGGGATGTCGTCCGGGTTCAGGACGTATAAATCAACGCCGGTATGATCCGTATAGACTAGGTTGATGCCCCAGGCGGCCGTCGCGGCAAAGGCCAGGAGCGCCGACCCGGCGAAGACCTCGATGCACCGGCGCGGACGGCAGGCGGAATGGAAAATCATTGTTGTTCCTTTCGTGCAGCGTCCGTTCGGGGGACGGTTCCCGGGAACCACCCGGAGCCCGGCGGCGACACGGCGGACCGCCGCCTGCTTCTCATCATAGTTGGTTCGGCATGCGGCGGCAAGCACAAGGCCACCCGATTCGCGGATTCATCCGTCGGTGCGGCAATCGCCGCCGGGCGGACGGGAAAGGTCTTTCCCCCCACCCTGTCGCGGCGGCCGCAGGGTCAGACCCAATGGCCGGTCGCGCGCGCCGTACGCCGCGTCCTGCCATCTCGCGGGACTCACCCTCGGGCACGTCGCTCAGGATTCTCCTGCCAGGTTGACATGGATGCCGCATTGTGCATGCTTCTCGTCGGCAAGCCGGCGGGGTGACGGCGGCGGGCATTCATCATCCCGGCCGGCGCGCGCAGGGCGCAGCCATCATGCCCCCATGCATCAACCGCCCAAAGGAACACCGATGAAAGATCATCCGAAGGGTCTGCTGCCCATCTGGGCGCAACGCGAGATGCGGCGGATTTTCGCGGACACCCCCGCTCCCAAGAAGCCGTCGCGCCGCATTCAACTGAACTGCGCCCGCAACGAATACGCGTGCTTCCAGGTGGGCCTTCGCAAACGCCCGGACTATGGGCGGCTGGAGTTCGAGGCGTCGGACCTGGTCGGGTCGGCGGGCCGGATCCCAAGCCGATGCGTCAAGGTCTTCTGCCAGTTTGATGTGCCGGTCATGGTGACGCTGGATCCCAAGGCCGAACTGGAGCGGGTGCCGCCCGCTCTGTTTCCCGACCCGTTGATTGATCCGGCCCCGGAACGGATCTGGAAGGGACAGGCCCGCTCCTTGTGGGTGCGGCTTTACGTTCCGCCGGAGACCCGGCCCGGCCGGTATCGCGGCGCCCTCTCGATCCGCGGCCAGACGCACGCCGGCCGGATTGACATAGACCTGGCCGTGCGCTCGTTTGCCCTGCCGCGCGACACCGAGTTCCTCATGAGCAATTGGATCTACCTGCCGCCGTATGCCCGGCTTTACGGCGTGCCGCTGGATTCCCCGGCCCTGTGGCGCCTGATCCGCACGATCGCGGCCGACCTGGCCGCGCACCGCCAGAACGTGGTCCGAACCCCGTTGGCCTCTGTGCGCTCGCCGTCCGACAGGGCCGTCTTCCAGTTGACTCGCATCCTCCGGAAAAAAGGCGGTGTGTGGCAGTTCGAGTTCTCCCGCCTCGATCGCTGGATTCGGATCTTCAACCGGCATGGCATCCGGGTGTTCGAGTTCTCCTGCATCGCCGACAAGGGGCGCCGGAGCCCGGGCATGCGCCGGTTCCGGTTCCTGCCGTTGCTCGTCGAGGATGCGTCCCGTGGGCGCCCCTCGCTCCTGCCGGCCATGCCCATCGGCAGCCGCGCCGCGCGCGAGGTGTACGGGGCCCTGCTCGAGGCGCTGACGCGCCATCTCGAGCGGCGCTGGCCGCGACTGCGGTTCCTTCTGCACCTGGCGGACGAACCCAACCGGGCCGCGACCCCGAAATATGTCGAGCTGGCCCGCTGGGTGAAGTCCAAGACCACGATCCCCATTGCCGAGGCCATCTCGCCCGGGAGCGATGAAGACCTGCCGCTGGAGTGCATCGCCGCCATTGATGTCCCCATCGCATGGGAACCGGAATACGAATGGCTCGTCAAGGAACACAGGCTGGACCCGGCCCGGGCCTGGTTCTATTACTGCAACGGGCCGCGCGGGTTGTGGCCGAACCGGTTCGTTGATTATTCCCCCATCCGCGTCCGCATCTTCACCTGGTGCGCCTTCCGCTACGGCATCCCGGGATTCGTGCATTGGGGCTATAATTACTGGGCTTCGATACGCTCCCCGCATCTGCCGTACAACCCCTACGACAACGGGCTGGCCATGTCGCCCGGCGACGGGTACGTGGTGTATCCGTCGCTGAACCCGCTCCATGACCGCCGGATATTCCCTTCGATCCGCTGGGAAATCATCCGGGCGGCGATGCAGGATCACGCCTACCTGACGCTGTTGCGGCGGCTCACGGAATCCGCGCGGAAACGGCGATGCAAGCCGGCCTGGGTCGCCGCCGCGGACCGCCTGTTCCGGGAGATCGAGGCCCGGGTGGTGCCCGACTTCGAACATCACACGCGAGATCCGGAGTATCTCATGGACGTTCGCGACCGGGTGGGCGATCTGATCGAAAAACTCATGTGAGTCCGCGGCGTATCGCTTCGAGGGAAGTGCAACGTTTTACGGCTGCTGCCGGGGCAAGCCGGAGCCGCCGCGCGACGGAGGTCTTACGGCAAGGCCGGAAAGGTGTAGGAGAGACCGCAAGGCAATACGATCTGCGATGGGTGCGGAAAACGGGATTGGACATCCGGACGCGGCATCCCGGCCGCGCGGAGTGAACGGGGGGCTGAGCCCCCCCATCGAGGAGGCCACGGTATGACCCGATGGATGATCGGTCTGGCGGCGGTATGCGCGGCCATGCAGGGCCGCGCGCAGGACGCGTTCCAGCCAAACGCCGAATTGGGGGCGACCCGGGTTCCCGACGATCCCGCCGCCTGGCTCCTGTACACCGCCGAGGGGCGTGCGGACCTGGACGACACTGGCACGGACGCGCCGGGCCATGTCCGGACGCACGAAGTGGACATATCGGCCGCCTTGCCCGTCTATTCCAACGACACGGCCGCGGTTTTACTCGGCGCCGCCTGGCGCTGGAACCGGTTCGACCTGGGCGGCGGGCTCGACGAGCGCTATGACCTCTATATGGCCGCCCTGCCCGTAGACCTGCTGCTGCAGCCGGCGAACCGCTGGTTGCTGTGGGTCAACGCGAGCCCGGGCGTCTTCACCGACTTCGAGCATGTTACCGATGACGATGCCCGCGTCACCGGGCACGCCCTGGTCCAATATGACTGGACGCCGACGCTGAGCCTGGCTGCCGGCGCGGCCTATGACCGCGAGTTCGGCGACGACACCCTCTACCCGCTCGGCGGCGCGGTCTGGGCGCCCGCGCCCGCCTGGCGGGTCAGCCTGATGTTCCCGACGCCCCAGGTCTGCTACGCGCCGCACCCGCGCTGGCTGCTGTTCGCCGAGGCCCGCCCCGCGGGCAATCTCTGGAACGTGCACGACGAGGAGACCGGCGGGCCGGATTACGATTTCAAGCTCGAGAGCTGGCAGATCGGCGCGGGCGCCGAGTTCCGGCTGTGGAACGCGCTCTGGCTGCACGCCTCGGCGGGCGCGGACGTGGAGCGGCATTACGAAATCCGGCGCGCGGACCGGGTGGAACTCGATTCGGACACCGACGACACCTGGTTTCTGCGCGCGGGAGTGGTCGCGCGCTGACGCGCCCCCGCCCGGCAAGGCGCGTTGGCATCAGTGTCAGCATCAGTGTCAGACCTAAACAATAAACAATATCGCCCGGGTTTGATGATGTTGTGCGTTGTAGTGGAAGAAGCTCTGGTCTCGTCTGAATGGTTACGATACGCGAGGATTGCGACCCGGAACCCCACATACCCCTTCGTTCGCGCTTGCGTTCCCGGTCTCCCCGTTCGCGTACGCGTTTCCGCTGTTCTTGTCCCTGAAAACAAGGCCGGCGCATAAAGGACCCTTCACGAACGGAAATGAAGTCGCGTACGCGTACGCGAACGAGTACGCGCACGGGCAAGTGGACGGTACGGCAGGGAGGCGCTTACTTCAACTTCAACAGCGCGCCCGGCGGCAGAAACTCGTACGCGCCGATGTCCACCTTGCCCGAGAAGGGGTCTACGCGTTGGAGGCGGCCCAGGTCCCGCGCACCGTCCATCCAGGGTTCGTTCGTCCCCACGTTGATGCAGGCGGAATCGGCGGCCAGCCGGTACTCGCCGGCTGAGTAGTTCGCGAAGCCGGGCGGCCCGGATATGCAGCCTTCCGCTACAAAGGCCCCGGTCGTCACCGTGGTGCAGCAGTAATACACGCTGACCGTCTGGCCGGCCACGTAGGTTATATCGGTGCCATTGGACGCGATAATGCAGTTCCGCAAGAGCGTTTCCCCACCGGAACCGAAATAAATCCCGCGCGTGGCGTTGCCCGCGATGGTGCAGGAATCCAGTACGCCTGACATCTTTCCGATATTCAGTCCGCCCGCATAACTGCCGGTGTTGTTCGCAATCAGGCAGTTGGTGAGGTAATAATACGTGCCAACGGCCGAAGCGTAAATGCCGCCTCCGGCGCTGGGCGAAGAATTCCCGACGATTTCGCAGTCCGTGAGCCGACCGGCGCCTTGATACCAATAGGCGCCTCCGCCACTTTGGCCGATGTCAGTTACCCGGTTGCTGTAAATCCGGCTCGCGATCACGTGACCGAGCTGGGCCTGGCTTCCAGCCTGAAAATAGACTCCTCCGCCGCAGCCCCTTGCCGTGTTGTCGGTGATCACGCAGTTGGATACGACTCCGCCGCCGCCGCTCGTCGCGTGCTGGTTCATTCCCACGCCGCCCCCGCCGCCGCCGCCGCCGAGGGATTCCACGGCGTAGGCGTTGCCGGAAATCACGCAGTTTGCCACCAGGTTGGCGTTGTTATAGTACAAACTCACGCCGCCGCCGCCCGCGGTAATCGTGCCGGTGACGGTCCAGTTCGACACGATCGTGGAGTCGGCCAGCGTCCCGCCCGACCGTATTGACACCCCGCCTCCGCGACGCAAGGCCACGTTGTTGCTGATAAGACAGTGTGCCGCCAGCCCCCCGATCATGCACAGCCCCCCGCCGCCGTAGTTGTCCCCGGTGCAATTGGTGGCCGATGTGTTGTTGGCGATCATGCTGTTCTTGAGCGCGCCCGCGCTGCCCATATAGACGCCGCCGCCGTTGGTGGCCAGGCAGTTCACCACGGCGCAATTCGTCACCAGCCCCGCGTTGAGATAGATGCCGCCGCCGCTGTCATTAGCAAGCGCGCCGTTGGTCACCGTGACGCCTTCCAGGACGGCCCCCGTGTTATTCAGGTAGAACCCGCGCACCCCGCTTCCGCCGACGACCAGCGTGCCTGCCCGGTCCACGGCGCCGTTGTTGTAGCTCCGGAGATGGACATTGCTGCTCACACTGATCTGCTTCGTGACCGTATAGGTGCCGTTGGAAATCAGAATCACATCGTCGTCCTGCGCCTTGGCCACGGCGTTGCTGATCGTGGCATAGGGCAGCGCCCAGCTGCCGCCATACCCGTCCGCATCCACCCCGCCGGGCGCCACATGGTAGGTCGTCGCCGCACGTCCCGTCACCGCGAGCGCCACCGCCGCCGAGAGCATTCCGATCCATTTCATGGAGCGTGCCTAGCCTCCTGGTTGAATCTGACCGCGTTAATGATCTGAATAAATTTATGATAGAATGTTAGATAGGTCTTGTCCAGCGTTTTTTTGGGCGTAGACCAGCAGCGACTGCTGAATGCGCTTGGGACACTGCTCTGCGGTGAGGACGGCGGAGCTCGGGATAGGTCATGGCATCGAGCGAGGGCTGCGGGCAGGACCGGCGCCGAATACCAGCCATCCCAAATCGGCCGGGTTGTCGCGCCGGAAGGCCAGGCGGGACGGCCAGGAGCGGCACCGCATCCAGCGGATCAGGCGCTCGCCATTGAGAACGTCGGGCTGCGGCACGGCGCGGAAGACGTCCAGCCGCATCGGGCGATCGAGTTCAGGGGCCTCCCGGAGCAGTCGGAACGGGATGCGGAATATCACGGACCACCCGTCCGCCGTACGGCGGCCGGACACCGTCCAGCCGTCACCGGCGCGCGCGGCCCAGCGCTGCCACCGGGCGCCTTCAACATTAGCCACAAACATCTGGGCGGGCCAGAGCCGGCGCGGCTCGAGGATCACCGC
>CAZUYI010000068.1:0-3680 GCA_964624095.1 uncultured Verrucomicrobiota bacterium
CGCCCGGCCACGATGCGCAGCTCCTCGACGTTGTACACCAGCCCGCCGCCGGTCCCGCCCATGGTATACGCCGGGCGGATGACGACCGGGTAGCCCAGCTCGCCGGCGATCCGTTCGGCTTCCTCCACCGAGTACGCCGGCGCGCTGCGGGGCATGTCAATGCCCAGCCGGGCCATCGTCTCCTTGAAGGCAATCCGATCCTCGCCGCGCTCGATGGCGTCCACCTGCACGCCAATCACCCGCACGCCGTAGCGCTCGAGCACGCCGGTCTTGGCCAGCTCGGCACACAAGTTCAGGCCCGTCTGGCCGCCGAGGTTGGGCAGCAGCGCGTCCGGCCGCTCGGCGGCAATGATCTCGGCCACGCGGGCCGCGTTCAACGGCTCGATGTAGGTCGCATCCGCCATGCCGGGATCGGTCATGATCGTGGCCGGATTGGAATTCACCAGCACGATCTTGTAGCCCAGGGCGCGCAGCGCCTTGCAGGCCTGCGTGCCGGAATAATCGAATTCGCAGGCCTGCCCGATGACGATCGGTCCCGACCCGATGATCAGCACCTTCTGGATGTCCGTGCGTCGCGGCATGGGCGGTCTTCCTGTGGCGGGAACGCTAGACGGCGGCTATCGCTTCGACTTCCAGCCGGGCGCCCAGCGGCAGCCCGGCCTGCACGGTCGTCCGCACGGGAGGCGGGTCGGCCTGGAAATGCCGGTTGTACACCTCGTTGAACGCCGCGTAGTCGTCCAGGCTGGCCAGAAAGGCCGTGACCTTGACGACATCCGCCAGGGTCATCCCGGCCGACTCGAGGGCCGCGCGCAGGCTGGCGAACACCCGCTCCGCCTGGACCTCGATCGGGCCCTCCGTCATCCGGTGCGTCCGGGGATCGAGCGCGATGAGCCCCTGCACGTAGAGCGTGTTGTCGACCCGGATGCCCTGCGAATAGCGCGCCACCGGCCGGGGCGCGTCCGGCGTGCTAATGACGGTTTTGTGCATGGGCGGCAGGCCTTTCTCACGAGAGGTCGAACAGTACCTTGATGGCTTCCCCGCGCTCGAAGAGATCGAAGGCGCGGGCCCAGTCAGCCAGCCGGAACGTGTGCGTGATCAGCGGGGCGGCCTGGATTTTGCCCTGCGCGCAGAGCGACAGGGCCTGCTCCCAGCCTACGAATTTCTGGCTGAAGGAGCCGGTCAGCCGGATCTCGCGGTACAGGACCTGGTCGAGATCAAACCGGATCGGCCGCCCGACAATGCCCACCTGGGTGTATTGGCCCTGCCGTTTGAGCAGGCTGAGCCCGAGCTGCGCCGCGGACTCGGCTCCGGCGCACTCGAGCACGACATCCACGCCCTCGCCGCCGGTCTGCGCCCGGACCGCGTCTTCGACAGAGTCGCCGGACAGGCAGTGATCCGCGCCCAGCCGCCGGCCGAGCTCCAGGCGGCGGACGTCGCCGGGCCGGCCGACCAGGAACACCTCACCGCCGTTCGCCTTGGCGTACTGCAGGCAGAACAGGCCCATCGGGCCGGGCCCGGTAATCAGCACCCGGGCCCCGGCGTCTATCCGGGTCAGTTCCTGCACGGCGTGGTAGGCGCAGGCCGACGGATCCGTGAGGGCCCCGGCGCGGAAATCCACGGCGTCGGGCAGCCGGTGCACGCGCGCGGCCGGCACGACCACGTAGGGCGCAAAGGCCCCGTCAAAGGCGTAGCCCGTGGCCAGGCGCGCGCGGCAGAGGTTGTAGCTCCCGGCGGCGCACTGCGGACACCGGCCGCAACTCGAGCGCGTGTTCTCGGCCGTGACCCGTTCGCCCAGCGCCAGCCCGGCGACGCCCGGCCCGAGCGCCGCGATGACGCCGGCGAACTCGTGGCCGGGAATCACGGGGAAGCGCATCGGAATCCCGATGTCTCCGCGCCGGATGTGAAGGTCCGAGCCGCAGATCGAAGCCGCCTGGACCCGGATTTTTACGTCGCCCGGGCCGGGCTCCGGCTCGGGCACGTCGCGCAGTTCCATGGCCCCCGGACCGGCCGCCGCTTTGACCAGCGCTTGCATCGGGGGGTGATTATTACCGGTTTTGGCCGATCCTGACAAGCGCCATGTGATTCGCCCCGCGCGAGGGCTCGCGAGGCGGGACACAGCTCCGGCGGACGCGGTCAGCAAGGGCAGACTCCGTGTTGCTTTTTTCCGTCGCCGCTCCTAGACTCGTGGCGGCCGGACGGCCGGCCGGGAAGGAGGAGGCGGCCATGCCATGGCACTACGCACAGCGCGGCCGGCCGTGCGGGCCGGTGGACGAGGCGGAACTCCGCCGCCTGGCGGAACAGGGACGCATCGTCCCGGATACGCTCGTCTGGACCCCGTCCTTCGGAGATGCCTGGAGGCCGGCCTCGTCCGTCGAGACCCTGTTCCCGCCCGCATCGGGCCGCGCCGCGCGCGGGAGCGGGGCGACGTCCAACCGCGACCTGATGCGCCGGGCGCGCGAGTCCCTCCGGTCGCGGTGGAGATTCGCCGTCGGCGCGACGCTGCTGTTCGTCGCGATCCTGGCCGGGGCCGGGCCGCTGCTCGACGGGTTCGGCGCCCGGCTCGGCGTTCCCCCGCTGCACGCCCTGCTCGCCGACGGGCTCGGCCGGGCGCTCGACGCGCTCGGCGCTCATCTCGATGCCGGCGCCCGGCGCGACCTGGCCGGCGCGCTCGACCAGTTCTCCTGGGGCGGGCTGCTCGGCGCGCTCATCGCCGGCCCCATGGCGGTCGGCTTGTGCAGCGTGTTCCTGGCGGTGGCGCGAGGCGCGCCGGCGGAGGTGGGGCGGCTCTTCGACGGGTGGGGCCGGTTCCTGGCCGCCCTGGGGGCGCACGTGCTCATGACGCTGTTCGTGTTTCTGTGGAGCCTGCTCCTGATTGTACCCGGCCTCGTCGCCTGGTATGCCTACGCGATGACCTTCTTCGTGCTGGCGGACGATCCGGCGGCGGGCCCGCGGCAGGCCATTGCCCGCAGCAAGGAGATGATGCGCGGGCGGAAATGGGACCTGTTCTGCCTCCACTGGCGGTTCGTGGGGTGGGCGCTCCTCGGCGTGCTCACCTGCGGGGTCGGGTTTCTCTGGATGATGCCTTACCTGTACACGACGCTAGCCCATTTTTACGAGGATGCGCGGTCCGCCGAGGCCGCCTGACGGCGCCGGCCCGCCCGGCGAAGTAGCCATGAAACCCGTCTATCGCGATTGTTATGCGGCGCTTGAAGGGACCCGGCTCGCGGTCGGCAATACGGCCGTCGAGCGCGTGTGGGACCTGGGCACGGGCGCGCCCCGCGTCCTCTCGATCCGGGACCGGCTGCGCGGGCGCGAATGGGCCCGCCCGGCGCCGTTTCCGGACGCGTTCCGGCGGGCGGATCTGCCCCTTGCCGGCACCCCGTCCGTGTCGGTCGAGGCCCACCCGGACACCGTGGACGGGACGGCGGACGAGCACCTGCTGGTCCAGGTGCGCCTGGAGTACGCGGCCGGCACGCTGACCTGGCGGCACCGGCTCTGGCCGGGATTCCCGGTAATCCTTTCGGAATACACCATCCGCCGGACCGGCGCCGCGGCGCCGTCGACGACCGAGCCGATGCACGATGACGGTGGACGGTTGCACCTGCATCCGTCGGACGATCGCCTGGATTTTTTCGGGCTGACTCCGCCGCACATGGCGTACGAGTCCATGGCGCTGTACG
>CAZUYI010000068.1:3690-9930 GCA_964624095.1 uncultured Verrucomicrobiota bacterium
CGCTCGGATCATCGCGACAACCTGGTCCGGACCCGCTCGGGCGCCGCCTATCCCAAGGAGCCGGTCCGCGAGTCCGGCCACTGGTTCCATGTGGTTGACCGCGTGCAGCCGGGCGGGCTGCTGGCCTTGAAGCTCGCCCCGCCGCCGGACGAGCAGCTTCAGTATCCGGGCTTCGATTTTGTGCTGTCCGGCCGGACGCTCGCCATCACGGGGTCCGGCGTTTCCCCGGCGGAACTCGTCTCAGGCGAGCCGCTCGATGCCTATCTGTCGGGCGTTGGCGTGACCGATGGATCGCGGGATTCGGCCGTCGAGCTGTTTTACGGGCTGGACCGGCACCGTCATCGGCCCGACCCCGGCCGCACGTTCATGATCCTGTCCAATACCTGGGGGGATGGCAACGGCACGAAGCGGATAGGCGAGGCCATGATGGCCGAGGAACTCCGCGCCGGGGCGGCGCTCGGGCTGACCCATTGCCAGCTTGATGCCGGCTGGCAGAAAGGCAATGTCGCCGACCTTGGCGTCGAGGAGAACCGGCCCAAAGGCCCTTACGGGTTGGACCCGGATTTCTGGGCGGTGCATGCGTCCCGCTTCCCGCGCGGGTTGGCGCCGCTCGCCGAGCTGGCCCGGACGCTGGGAATAAAGCTCGGATTCTGGTTCAACCCGGATGGGAGCAACGAGTATGCCCATTGGCGCAAAGACGCCGAGGTCGTGCTGGGCATGTGGCGCGACTTCGGGTTCCAGGCGGTAAAAATTGACGGCGTATCCGTTCACTCCAAGACGGGGGAAGCCCGGTTCCTGGCGTTTCTCAGGGCGCTGCACGAGGGCAGCCGGCGGCAGTTGTGCGTCAACTATGATATTACCGGCGGCGGGTCCCGGCGCACGGGCCACGTGTACGGGGCCGAGACGGCCGGCACCCTGTTCATCGAGAACCGCTATACCCGGGATGGCACCTATTACCCCTTCCGCACACTGCGGAACCTGTGGCAGCTCTGCCAATTCCTGCCGTCCTACCGGCTCCAGATGGAGTTCGCCAACACGGACCTTTACCCCGAACGCTATGCCGGCGATCCCCTGGCGCCCGCCGCCTTCGGCATCGAGTACGCGTGCGCCACGGTCCTGTTTGCCAATCCCCTGGCTTGGATGGAAACGGCCCGGCTCGCCCCGGCCCGGCGCCGCGCCCTGGCCCGGCTGATCCGCGCTTTCAAGCCGCACCAGAAAGCCGTCCTCCTCGGGCGCGTGTATCCCATCGGCGAAGAACCCACCGGCCGCGCCTGGACGGGATTGCAGTCGGTAACCGGCCCGCGGCGCGGCTACCTGGCGCTGTTCCGCGAATGGACCGACCGGCCCTCCGCCCGCTTCGCGCTGCGCGGCGTCGCGCCGCATACGCGGCTCGCGCTCGAGCGGATCGCGGGCGCGGCCCGCAGCCGATGCCTGACGGTCGGGCGCGATGGCACGGTCACGGTGTCCCTGCCCGGCCCCCGGCGCTTTGCTCTGTTGCGATACGGGCCGGCCGACGAGCCCCACCCGCGGCGGGCCATCGCGCGGGGGAAACCCGGCGGAGCGACCGGTCAAGCCATCCGGCAGAACCCGCAGGAGAATGGCCCATGAAAGTGAAAGCCGCGCGATGGGGAACCCTGGCATGTGCACTGGCCGGAAGCCTGTGGCTCGTCTCGTGCCGCAGGGCGCCCGAGCCGCCTGAGCGGGTCGTGCCGCCGGCCGGTCCGCCGGAGGCGGCCGGCGCCTCCTCGCTGCGGATCGCATACCGCGGCATGCGCCCGCTGCTCGATATCGCCTTGGTCCCGCCGGACCCCGGCGCGCCAGGCGCGCGCGTTATCGTGGCCGTCGGCGAGGCCCGGACCGCCGTGCGGTCCGCGGACGGCGGCGACGTCTGGGCGCCAGTGGTGCCGCCCGAGACGAACGGCGCGGATTTCTTTGCCGTGCGCTTTGCCGATGCCGATCACGGCTGGATCGCCAGCCGTGACCGCCTGCTCCATACGGCGGATCGGGGTGCGTCGTGGTCGGAGGCCGCCCGGCCGCCCGGCGGATTCTATTATTTCGGTGCCATCTCGGCGGTCGGGCGCCGGTGCTTCTTGATCCAGCCGCCGACCTGCGGGGCGACGGTGTACTGCACGGACGACGGCGGGGCCCACTGGGCCAGCCTCACGTGCCCGTTGCCGCGCAACGATTACGCGGCCGTTCATTTCCGCGGCGAACGCACCGGCTGGGTGGCCGGCGACGGCGGGCGCATCGCGGCCACCGCCGACGGCGGCGCTTCCTGGATGCCGCTCGACGTGCCCAACGTGCCCGGGTTTGTCGAACTGGGCATGGTTACGGACACGTTCGGCTGGGCGCGGCCGGGGTACGGGCACGAAGGCCGGCTCTGGTTCACCCGCACCGGCGGCGCCGACTGGGTGCCGGCGGACCTGGGTATCCGCGGCACCTGGACCTTCGCGGCCGTACAGTTTCTCGACGCCAGGACCGGCTATGTCCTCGTGCAAAAGGGCCGTGACGGGTCAGTGCTCCTCGAGACACGCGATGGCGGCGCCTCGTGGGCGGCGCGGTTCGAAGTCCAGCCGGTGCTCAACGCCATGGCGTTTCGCGATGCCGGGAACGCCTGGTTTGCCGGGGCCGACGGCTGCGTCTACCGGCTGGGCCTGTAACCGCGGGACGGACTACGCCCTGCCGTGCCCGCGCGGGTGCCGGTGGCGCGGCTCCGCGGGCTGGCCGCGGGCCTTGGCGCCCACCACGTGAAGCGCGCCGCGCTGAACGCCGCGCAGAGCGATCAGGCGGTCGGCCAAGGCCTTCACGCGGGCGGCCGGCCCGCGGGCCAGGACCACTTCCAGGCACGTCTCGGCATCGAGATGCACGTGGGTCGTGCTGATGACCAGTTCGTGGGCCGCGTGCTGCACGTCCGCGAGCCGGTCCTGGAGCTGGTGCCGGCCGTGCGCGTAGACCAGCGACACGACGCCGATCGCCTCGCCCGTCGCGCGCTCCCATTGCTCGTCCACCAGGCCCTTGCGGATCACATCCCGGATGGCTTCCGAGCGGTTGCGGTAGCCGTGCCGGCGGATGAAGGCGTCAAACTCGGACAGGAGCGACGGCTCGATCGCCGTCGTGAACCGGGTGATCATGGCATGCCTCCCCGGGCGCGGGGCATTAGCCCGGCGGCGCGGCGTCCTCCGGCGAAGGCTTGGGTTCAAAGTGGCCGCAGGTGTCGGTGGCCTCGACCGCGCGACGGGTGCGGCCGCAGCGCTGCAGGAACGGATTGACCACGTAATGCGCGCAGTGCCGGCACAATCGGCTCGTTTCCGCGCGGACCTCGTCCTCGCGGAACACGCGCGGCGGCGGAGGGACATCCGAGAGCCCGAACCCTGGTACGGCGGCCCGGACCTTGAACGGGACCGAGGCTTCGTCGGGAAACGGGAGCCCGCAGGAGGCACAGGAGAGCGACTCGCCGACGCGCATGAACCCGTCATACCGCGGCTCGCGCTTGAGCAGCGTGTCCTGGCGGCAGGCCGGGCAGCTGATCAGCGAGGAGCGCGGCCTGGAGTCCGAGCGTTCCATAACGCCCACTATCCATGACCGTGCCGGCGCTGTCAATCGGTAAACGCCGGCTGCCTCGGCGACCCGGTAAAACGAGACGCATCCCCGCGGCCGTGTGCCGCCGGGCATCTGGACAAAGGAGCCGCTGCGCGGCGGAGAGCATCGGCCCTTCAGGAGGTGCCCCGGGCATGGACAGATCGGCTGGCTTTGAGTAGTCTGGAGCGGAGTCGTGCGTCTGGAGTTCCGGAAAGGAGCGTGCCGTAATGAACGACTGGATGGAGTCGCTGGCTCGCGTGGTGGCCGTGCTCTTGCGGCACCCGGCGAGCCCGGTCGAACAGTGGGTGCCGGCGGCCCTTGGACTGGCCGGATTCTTCTGGGTCTATGTCCGGGCCGGCCGCGCGTTCGGCATTCCCCATGCCGACGGCGCCCGCGCCGTGCTGGCGGCCATGGTCGGCCTCGCGCTGGTCCTCGCGGCGCTGTGCGTTGTGCAGCGGTATGCGCCCGGGGCCGCGCCCTGGATGTGGGCGGCCGCGGCGGCGGGCGTCTCCCTGCTGCTGGTCCTGCCGTGGATGCGGCTGGCGCAGCGAGCCGGGTTGATGGCGGCCCTCGGCACGTGGCTCGTCAGTATGGCGGCCCTGATCGCCGTCGTGCTGTTGGTCCAGGCCGGATGGCGCGCCATCAAAACCGGCAGCGGTCAGGCCGGCCGGACGCTGATCCGCCGCGAGGAGGTGGAGCGCTCGATGGATGGGCGCTGAGCCGCGCCCGGCGCAAACGGCCGCGGCGCGTCCGCGCCGCGGCCGCTGCGTTCGGTCTCCGGGTTCCGGCCTTACCAAGCCGCGTTGACGATCGGGAGCACGCGGAGATAGGCCTTCCGCTGCGCGTCCCACACGATGTTGATCGCGCCCACCTGCAGGCCCTGCAGCTTGGCCGCGTAGTTCACCAGGCCCAGTTGCAGCCCCTGCGCGTCCTTGGCGGCGTTGATGCCGATCCACTGCGCGCCGGACAGCGCTTCCGTCCAGTTGATCGCGCCCGTCTGCCAGCACGCGCCCTTCATGGCCGCGTTGATGGGGCCCATCTGAACGTCGGCCGATTCGACAGCATAGTTGAAGATGCAGCCGGCCTGCCCGCCGTTCACCGCGCCGCCTGCCAGGTTGACCAGGCCGACGGCCACGCCGTTGACGGTCCCGCCCACGATGTTCAGCGCGCCGTACATCTCGCCGGTCACGTCGCCCTGGGTCAGGTTGATCAGGGCCGCCTGTTCGCCTTCCACGTTGCCGCCGATCACGTTCACGAGCGCCCCCGCCCCGCCTTTGACGTTGCCGGCCACGAAGTTGAAGGCGCCCAGTTGGCCGCCGGTCACGTTCCCGCCGACCAGGTTCACGGCGCCCACTTGCAAGCCGCGCATCTCGGCGGTGACCGCGTTGGCCAGGCCGAGGTCCACGCCGGTCATTTTTTCGCAATCGCCGTAGATCAGGTTCAAGCGTAGCCCGTTAATGGCGCTGCTGTCATTGGGCCATTGCACCGGGTTGACCAGCGAGAGCTGGACCGGATACGTCGTGGATGCCGGCGCCTGCGCCGTCGCCCCGCTCACCCAGCCCACAACGCACGCCAGACACAAGATGGCCGTAAACTGCTTCATGGCCGTTCCTCTCCTTGGATGTTGCACGGTACCGGTTATCATCGCACGGGATGCCACGTTACATCGGTCGCGCGTCACCTCCTTTCTCCGCCCGCGGCGGGTAAAGAACGTTACGCAGTTATGAGTATGATGGGAAAAGGCGGGCCGCGTGTCAATAAAAAACGGCGACGACAAGGCTCTGCTTGCCCCGGCGCCTTGCCCGGCACGAGCCGGGAATGCCGCCCGGGAAAAAATGGCGTTCAATTCGATTGACATGCGCCCCGGAAACGCTATGCTGCGGGTCCTCTTTCATCGGGGTGTAGCGCAGACTGGTAGCGCGTTTGGTTCGGGACCAAAAGGTCGTGGGTTCAAATCCCACCGCCCCGACCCGATTTTTCAGGCAAAAATCCGCGTATTTCCTAGGAAATACGCGGATTTTTGTTTTCCCGGGCTCGGCGGGGCGAGAGCCCCGAAATGGGGCGAAACGGCGGGAAAAAACACACACATTCACACACACAAACCTTTTGGTTTTTACCAAACGGGCTGCGGTTCAGGCACGGCGGAGCGTTTTTTCGCGGACGGATCGGCGTGCCGGGATCGCGCGGATGGTCTGCCGCGGTCCGGGCGTTGCCTGTCCGGCCACGCGTAGCCCGCGCCGCAGGCTCGGTACCGCTCCGGAATGCGCGGCGGTTATGGGTGCTCCGGCACTCTGGAGAACCATTGCGGGAGTCGCTTCCAAGGTCTGTGAAGCCGAACAGTAATCCCGCCCCGACATGTCCCGCCTGCGCCGCGCCCGGCTTCACGCCGTTGCCCGGGCGGATCGCGCCAGAAAACGAATAAAGGCCGTCTTCCGCCGGTCGTATCCGCGGCCTCGTCTCGCCCATAGTATCGCGCGCCTGCGCCCAGCGTGTTCTTCATCCAGGCCGCCGTGCGGTGCCGTACGCGCGGGACAAGCAGGATTGATCCTTCGCCTATCCACGATTCTCTTGCTTACGCCTGCCTTCTCAGGCCCGATGGTCCTCCGCATGCCGCGCCAGCCGCGCGCCTCCAAACGCCTGGGAACACCCTGTGTCCGGCTG
>CAZUYI010000069.1:0-1891 GCA_964624095.1 uncultured Verrucomicrobiota bacterium
AGAGCGAGGGGGCGCTGGTGGTCTTTCTGGAGGCGGAGAAGCTGCCCGTTTGCATCGTGCGCAAGAGCGACGGCGCCTTCAACTACGCCGCGACGGATCTCGCCACGGTCCTGAGCCGTATCGAGGAGTTCCAGCCCGAATCCGTCATCTACGTCACCGACGCCCGGCAGCAGCTTCACTTCTCCCAGATCTTCGCGGTTGCCGCCCGGCTCGGCGTCCGGGCCCGGCTCGAGCACGTCTGGTTCGGCTTGATGCGGCTGCCGGAAGGTACGTTTTCGACCCGGCAGGGCAATGTGATCAAGCTCGAAAAGCTGCTCGACGAGGCCGAATCGCGCGCCCTGGCGGTGGTCCGCGAAACGAGCCCGGACATGCCCGCCGGCCAGCAACGCGCCGTGGCGCGCGCCGTCGGCATCGGCGCGGTGAAATACGCCGACCTCAGCCAGAACCCGCGCAGCGTCGTGACCTTCAGTTGGGACAAGGCCCTGGCCCTGAACGGCAACTCGGCGCCCTACCTTCAGTACGCCTACGCCCGCATCCGCAGCGTCGAGGACAAGTACCGCGAGCAGTGTCCCGGTCGTGACCCGGCGGATACTCCCATCGCGCTCGGCACGCCGGCGGAGCGCGCGCTCGCCTTGCACCTGCTCCGCCTGGCCGAAGTCGTGCCCCAGGCCGCGCGCGCGGGCAAGCCGAACCTGCTGGCCGATTACCTCTATGCGCTGGCCGGGCACTATAACGCGTTTTACCAGAACGTGCCCTTCCTCAAGGCGCCGGAGGGCGTCCGCGAGAGCCGCGTGCGGCTGTGCGGGCTCGTGGCCCGCGTCCTGAACCTGGGCCTCGGCCTGCTCGGCATCGAAACGCCCGAACGGATCTGACGGGCGCTCGGCCGCGAAGGCCATGCCTCTGCGGTGATGAGGCGGCGAGTCAGAGATGCGGAGTCGCGGCGGCCGGCTACCGCCGCCCGCACCTCCCACCGGGAGATGGGCAGGGCGCGAATGGGGTCGGATGTAACCAAGGCTTCGACGTATCAACGCCGAATCTCTCTTTCCTGCCAGAGTGTTGATGTCCCAGGCTGTGGTTCGCCGTGACTCCATCTCCATCCCAGGCGACGCTCAACGCGCGGCTTCCGGCGGCGCGGATCGTACGGCGCTGGCTCGAGACGGGCGCGTTTCCCAACCGCCAGCTCGAACCCGACCGCGAACGGCACGGCTTCGTGACGGAACTGGTCCTGGGCGCCGTCCGCTGGAAACGGGCGCTTGACTGGGTCATCGCCGCCGCCACCCGCCGCGCCCCGGAGCCGGCCGCGCAGTCCTTCCTGCTGGTGGGTCTCTACCAAGTTCTCTTCATGGACGCCGTGGCCGACTACGCGGCCGTGAACGAGACCGTCGCGGCGGTCCGGGCCGAGCTGGGCGCGCGCCAGGCGGGGTTCGTCAATGCGATCCTGCGCCGCGCCGCGCGCGAGCGGACCGCGCTGCGGGAACAGCTGGCGCGCCAGCCGCCGGGCATCCGCCTGTCGCATCCCGACCTGCTGATCGAGCGCTGGCGGCGCCGGTTCGGCGCGGCGCGCATGGAGGCGCTTTGCGACTGGAATAACCGCCGAGCCCACACGATCCTGCGCGTCAACCGCCTGAAGACCGACGCGGCTTCCCTTGGCCTCGCGATCGAGCGCGTCGGGCTGGCCGGCCGGGTCGCGCCCGGGCCCGATTCCGACTCCCTGATCCTGGCGCACGGGGTGCGCGTCGAGGACCTGCCAGGCTATGCCGAGGGATTCTTCCTGGTCATGGATCCGGCCGCCGCGCGGGCGGTGGACCTGCTGGATCCGCGACCGGGCGACTGCGTCCTCGACGCCTGCGCGGCGCCCGGCGGCAAGACGTTGCAGGTGGCGGCGCGTCTC
>CAZUYI010000069.1:1901-9758 GCA_964624095.1 uncultured Verrucomicrobiota bacterium
ACGGCCCTGATCGCCGGGCGCCTGCGGCTCGCCGGCCGGGTGCTGGCCCTTGACGCGAGGGCCGACCGGCTGCCCCGGCTGCGGGCGAACCTGGCGCGGCTGGGCTGCGCCGGGTTTGTCGAGGTGCGCCTGGGCGATGCCCGCCGGCTGGGCGCGCCGCCGGGCCCGGGCTATGACCGCATCCTGCTCGACGTGCCGTGCAGCAATACCGGCGTGATCCGGCGCAAGCCCGACGTGCGCTGGCGGTTTTCCGCGGCGCGCCTGGCCCGGCTGACCGCCGTGCAGCGCCAGATCCTGACACAGGCCGCCCAGGCGGTCCGGCCCGGGGGCGTCCTGGTCTATTCCACCTGCAGCCTGGAAGCCGAGGAGAACGAGCGGCTGATCGCCGACTGGCTCGACGGGCGCCCGGAGTTCCGGCTCGAGGACGCCTGGAAGTCCGTCCCGCCCGAGGGCGGCCTGGATGGCGCCTATGCCGCGCGGCTCGTGCGGGAGTAGGGGTGGCGCTTCTGCGAGAGAAGGTCGGACGACCGGAGCGAGGCATGGAATCAAGGTCGAAATCGAAATCGGGATCGTTATCGGGATCGACGCGTTGTCGGGGCGGCGGCTTCAAATCGTGTAATCTGGCCGCGCGCATGCCCATGAACGTGGGAGTCGCGGCGGCCGGCATTCGCCGTCCGCCCCTCCTACCGGAATGTGCGAAAGGACGCGGGATCCGATTGAGCCATGCAGGATGACCGGGAACACAGAGATCAAGGCACACAGGCTGTTCGGAGTCGGATGCTCAGGCAGGCGTGGATGCGCGGGCGGGGGTGGAGTTCCGGGCCGAGCGGTGTGGAAAGCGGCGACAAGTCGCCGCTTTCCAAAGGCCCGACGCCGCGTCGGGCCGAAGAGAGATGCGCGGGCGGGGGTGGAGTTCCGCGCTGCAGGGATGCCCATGAGAGGCTTCCGTGAGAGGCCGGCCGTACTCCCGCCTTGATCCGTCCCACCGGATCGTCGGCCGGCCTTTTGGACTGCGGCGGCATGCCGCCGCTTTCGATCCCACGGCCATGTCTGGCACGGGGGCGTCAACTTGACCATAAAGGTTGGCCGGGAACACAGCGATCCCGTCCGCTCAGGCCCACACCAGCCAGACCACCAGGGCCGCCGCGGCGACGGAGATAATCGAGAAGGGCAGCCCCATGCGCGTGAACGTGCCGAACCGCACGGGGTAGCCGGCCTTCTTGAGCATCCCCATGGTCACGATGTTGGCCGAGGCGCCGATGGGCGTGATGTTGCCGCCGATGCTGGCGCCCAGCAAAAGCGCGAACAGGAACAGGGTCGGGTCCACCGCCAGCCGGGACGCCAGCGTGATGCACACGGGCAACATGGCCGCCAGGAACGGCACGTTGTCCACGAAGGCGGAAATCAGCATGGCCAGCGCGATCAGGAACACGTAGCCGTACAGGAGCCGATGCCCGATCAGGCGCGCCAGGCCGTTGGCCAGCGTGTCGGTCCAGCCGGTTTCCGTCAGGCTGCCCACCAGCACGAAGACGCCCGCGAGGAACAGGGTCGTGTCCCAGTCGAGCCTCTTGATGCGGTCAATGAACGGACCGCGGTTGCAGGCCATGTCCCAGGCGATGCCGGCCAGGGCCAGCAGCAGGCAGAGCAGGCCGGCCAGGTAGCTGAAGTCGGAATCCACGAACGACGCGACCGCCAGCCCTGCGATCAGCAGCCCCAGAAGCCCGGTGGGGACCCAGGTCCGGATGCGCTCGGCGTCGGGCGCGGCGGCCTTGCCCCGGTGCTCGCGGAAACACCAGAACAGGAAGACCAGCGAGGCCAGCGCCCCGGCCTGCACGGCGAAGAACACGCTCAGCCGGCCCCGGTACACGAAGAAGTCCATGAAGTTCATGCGCGCGAACCCGGCCAGCAGCATGCTGGGCGGGTCGCCGACCAGCGTGGCCGCGCCCTGCAGGTTGGAGGACATGGCAATCGCGATCAGCAGCCGCACGGGCGAGAGCTTAAGTTTTTCGGCCAGCGCCAGGGCGATGGGGGCGATGATCATGACCGTGGCCACGTTTTCGACGAAGGCCGAGATCAGCCCGGACAGAAGGCAGATGGCCACCATGGCCGCGCGCGTGCTGCGCGAGCGCCGGACCAGCCGCTCGGCCAGGTAGGCCGGCATGCGGCTTTCGATGAACAGGTCGGCCAGCACCAGGGTACCGACGAAGATGCCCATGACGTTCCAGTTGATGGCCGAAAACGCCTGGGCTGGCGTCAACGTGCGGCTCAGCAGGATCAGCAGGGCGCCGGCCGCGGCGATCCAGGTCCGGCGGGCCGGCCAGAGCACGAAGAGGAGATAGGCGGCGGAAAAGACGAGCAACGCGATGGTCTTGGGCGTCATACGGGTGCGCTGCGAGTTGAAACAGCTGCTACCGGCCGGTCACTATACCAGCCAGCCGGCTCGTGTCCAAAATAAAAGGACGCCCTGGTAGCGCGGCACTTCAATGCCGCGCAGGGTGAGCGCCGCAGCCATCCAAGCCGTTCTGGGCCATCTCGCGCGGGACGGATCCCCGCGCTACGGGTGGGCCAGTCATCGCGCGGGACAGATTCCCGCGCTACCGGGGGGCATGAGGGGCTTCCATGAGAGGTCGGCCGCCCCTTCCCCTTGATCGGTCCCACTGGTTAACCGGCCGGCCTTTTGGACTGCGGCGGCATGCCGCCGCTTTCTGGCTCCACGGCCATGACTGGTACGGGCGCATCGATTTGGCCATGGTTGGCCGGGAACACAGAGTTCAAGGAGCACAGGCTGTCCTGAGGCGGATGGGCAGGCACGCGTGGATGCGCGGGCGGGCGGTGGGGAAAAGCGGCGACATGTCGCCGCAGTCCAAAGGCCCGACGCGGCGTCGGGCCGAAGAGGGATACGCGGGCGTGGCGAGGGAATCCGGGCCGATCCCGCGCGGGACGGATTCCCGCGCTACGGGTGGGCCAGTCATCGCGTGGGACAGATTCGCGCGCTACCGGGGGGGCATGAGGGGCTTCCATGAGAGGCTGGCCGCCCCTTCCCCTTGATCGGTCCCACTGGTTAACCGGCCGGCCTTTTGGACTGCGGCGGCATGCCGCCGCTTTCTGGCTCCACGGCCATGACTGGTACGGGCGCATCGATTTGGCCATGGTTGGCCGGGAACACAGAGTTCAAGGAGCACAGGCTGTCCTGAGGCGGATGGGCAGGCACGCGTGGATGCGCGGGCGGGCGGTGGGGAAAAGCGGCGACATGTCGCCGCAGTCCAAAGGCCCGACGCGGCGTCGGGCCGAAGAGGGATACGCGGGCGTGGCGAGGGAATCCGGGCCGATCCCGCGCAGGACGGATTCCCGCGCTACGGGGGGGGCAGTCATCGCGCGGGCGCCTTGGTAGCGCGGCCCATCCGGCCCATTCCGACCGGTGTGCCGTCAGGGCGCCGGCGCGGGGGGATCAACGGGCATCGAATTGAGCAGCGCGGTTACGCTGTCGGGATGCGTACCGCGGATCTCGCACGCCGGCCGCGTGGCGGTGGCTCGGAACTGGCGCACCAGTTCGAACGGCGGCTGGAGCGGAATCAGGCCGAAGGGTTCGCGGCGCGCCCGGCGCAGGGCGCGCTCGGCGCCCTCGCGGATTGCCCGGCGCGCCCGCTCGGGATGCCAGTGGATGGCATGCACGTTGCGCCGGGCGTACTGTTCGGCGGTGCACTCGTCGCCGCGCCCCGGAACCGTCCCCCGCTTGACCGCCACGGTCTCGATGCCCGGCACGAGCGCCTGGGCTTCTTTGCAGAAGGCCGCATCGCCGGACCCGAACAGCGTGCGCACGCCGATCTCGCTGGCCGCCATGGCGAGTTGCCCGAACTCCCCGACGGGTGTGCCGTTGAGGCGGTATTCGAACTTGGCGAAACTGCCGGTGTGCGCCAGGTGCGCATATTCCGTCCGCGACATCGCGTGCTGGCCCACCCACGCGATGAACTCGAACGAGCGGTCCAGCAGGTACGGATACGCGCGCGAAATCTGGTGCTGCAACTCGACCCGCGGATCGAGTTGTACCGGGTTGATGGAGCCGCTGCCGTGGCCGTCGGTCACGAGGATGTCCGTGGCGCCCGCCGCAAAGAACCCGGCGATGGCCGCGTTCACCTCGGCGGTCAGCAGCTCCTTGGCCAGCTCGTAGTAGCGCGAGTCGGGCGAGCCGTAATCCTTGCTGTTCAGCACCCCGGCCACGCCTTCCTGATCGGTCATGATGTAGAGTTTCATCGGCCTCCAGTCCCGAGGGCCGGCAGGCTGGCTGCCGCGATGGCCTGGCCCACCCGGCGGCTCGCCTCGTCTGGCACGGCCAGCCGGATGCGGTCGGCCAGGTCCGGGAATTCGGCGCGCAGCACCTCGTTGGCCTTGGCGAGGACCACGTCGCCGCCTTCGCCGGAGGTCACCCGGCCGAGCATGAGCAGGTGGCCGAGGTCGTAGAAGTCGGCATAGTGGGCCACGGTGTAACCGAAATAGATGCCGATGGTCTCGAAGACCGACCGGGCCCGCGGGTCGTTGCGGCGCATGAGGGCCTGCACGTCCTTGAGCCGCTCGGGCAGGGAGCTGTCGGCGTGCAGGGGGATGCCGGCCTTGGCGGCCAGGCGGCTGACCGCGACCTGCGAGAAATACTGGGCTCCCACGCCGAGGTCGCCGGACCACTCGTCCATGGGGGCGGCGGGATTGTAATCCACCGGGGCGAAGGCCAGTTCATCGAGCCAGCCGGGCAGGTTGCCGCCGGCATCCACGTAGCCTCCGGCCAGGCTCGAGCCCATGGCAATGCCCAGTACGCGGTTCACGCCCAGCGACATCGAGCCGGCCAGGGCGGTCACCTCGCCGTCGTTGATCACCTCGAACGGGATGCCCTTCCAGGCGGCCTTCAGTTCGCGGAACAGTCCGCGCACCCGGGATTCAAACAAGTGCTTGGGCACGCCCCGGAACAGCGAGGCCACGCGCACGCTGTTGTCCACGTAAATGCCGGCCGCCGAGCCCCCGATGGCGTCCACGCGGGGCAGGTGCGCCGCCGCCGATTTCAGCGCGGCCTGGATCTGGTCCACATGATACTGCGGATCGGCCTGCGGTTTGGGATCCCAGACGATTTCCTCGCTGAACACCGCCTTGCCGTCGCGCACCGCGGCCACCTTGCGGTCGCTGGCGCCCAAATCGAAACCGATGCGGCAGCCGTCCAGGTGCCGGCCCAGCGCGGTGGGCAGCGTGCGCGCCGCCGGCGCGGCGCCGGCCTCCACCTGCTCCACGGTAAACGGCCGGTCGTAGACCGTGGTCATGAGGTCCACATCGAAGGCCCGCGCGCCGCCGGGCGCGTACAGGCGCCGGATATGCTCGCCGATCGCCTTGGGGCCGCCGACGACGAGTCGCCAGCCGCCGCGCTGCCAGAGCAGAAACTTCACGAGCCGCTCCACGTAGACCAGGTTGGCGGCAAAGCGCGTATCGCCCTCCGGGAACACCTCGGTCTCGTACCGGGAAATGGAGCCGCGGTCGGCTTCAAGCGACAGGACCAGCGGCACGCCGCACCCGGCGGCGCGCACGTCCGCGCGGAACCGGCGATTGCAGAGGACGGGCGGACGGAAGTCCGCGTCCAGCGGCGGCGACAGGCGCGGACGGGTCAGGAACCAGGTGCTGCGGTTCTCGGGTTTCATGAATGGGCAGGCCCTCCATGCGGAAGGATTCACGGCGCGTTCGACACGCGCCGACCGTATCCGGCGCGCGGGTCCGGCGTCAAGCCAAAACGGACAACGCAACGGGGTCCCGGCCATCGCGCGGACGTTTGGTAGCGCGGCACTCCGATGCCGCGCAGGGTGAGTGCCGCGCCCATCCAGACCACCCTGTGGCCCATCCTGCGCGGGACGGAATCCCGCGCTGCGGGGATGCCCATGAGGGGCTTCCGTGAGAGGCCGGCCGTACTCCCACCTTGACCCGTCCCATCGGATCGTCGGCCGGCCTTTTGGACTGCGGCGGCATGCCGCCGCTTTCGATCCCACGGCCATGTATGGCACGGGCGCGTCGACTTGGCCATGGTTGGCCGGGAACACGGAAATCAAGGCACACAGGCTGTCCTGAGGCGGATGGGTAGGGAGGCAGGCGTGGATGCACGGGCGGGCGTGCGGATCCGGGCCGGGCGATGGGAAAAGCGGCGACAAGTCGCCGCAGTCCAAAGGCCCGACGCGGCGTCGGGCCACGGCGGGATTCGGCACAAAAGACTTGCCCTCATAGCTCTCCCCTATATAGTAAAGGATTGAGTAACCCAGGCAGTCAGGCAGTCAGGAGCCGGAGACAGCCATTCTGACTTCTGTATACCGGATTCAGCGTGGCGGTGGCGGCGAACGCAACCCGCAGAGGAGGATGCTTCCATGAGGCGCAACACGTGGTTCCGTTGGATGGGGTGTGTTCTCGGCGTGCTGGTGGCGGCCTGTGCCTGGGCGGCGGATCCGCCGGCGGCCGAGCCCGCCGCGCCGCCGCCGGGCCTGCTGCCGCTGTTCGGGCTGGCGGGCGGCACCAACCAACCGGGGCAGCCGGGTCCGTTTTCGGCCGACATGAACTCGGACTTCATCAAGAAAATCATGGAGACCAGCGCCCGGATCGAGGAGGCCAAGCGGGCCATTGCGAAGCGCCAGGCCGAACTCTATGCCGACCATCCGGAGATCAAGGCCTGCCGCGAGAAAATGATGGCGCTCCAAAAGCAGATCAACGTCCTCCTCGACGCCGATGCCGAATTGAACGACCTCAAGCTTCAGCGCGACATGCTCTGGACGACGATGCCCGTGCTGCCCCGCGCCCGCGAAGCGGTCCCGCGCCCGATGCCGGCGGTCCAGCCCGAGGAGTGACGGCGCCCGGCCCCGGGCCGGCGGCAGCCGAACGCAGGGGGCGTGCCTCATGTCCGACTCCGCCCAACGTCCGAATCCGGACCCGCCGGCCGATGCCCGGTCGGCCGAGCGGCGCCTGGTGCGCGTGCGCGATACCCTGCCGGACACGCTGCCGATCATTCCGATCGTTACCCGGCCGGTGTTCCCGAAAATGATCGTGCCCTTTATCCTCGACGATCCGCGCGCCCGGCGCGTCGTGGACGAGCTGGCGAAAACCGGGCCCAAGTACGTCGGATTGGTTCTGGCCCGCCCGGCGCCCGAGCCGGCGGAGCCCGGCGCGGCGACCGCCGGCCCCGCCCCGCGCGGGGAGCCGGCCCGCCCGGCGGAGTCCGACTCCGGTCCGGAGGGCGGTTCGGCCTTCCATCGGGTGGGGGTGGTTGCGGAATTGCTGCGCGCCGGCCAGCCGGCGCCGGACGTTCCCATGCAGGCGCTGTTCGGCGTCCTGGAGCGGTTCCGCCTCGAGGCGCTGCTGCGCTCGGAGCCCGTGCCGGTTGCCCGGGTACGCTACCTGCTGGAACCCGACATGGAGGTCAACGAGGAGCTCAAGGCCTATGCCTCCGCCGTGCTCTCGGCCATCAAGGAACTCGTCACGCTCAACCCGCTGTTCAAGGACGAACTAAACCTGTTCCTGTCGCGGGCCAACCTGAACGATCCCGGCCGGCTGGCCGATTTCTCGGCTGCCATGACCACCGCCAGCCCGGAGGAACTCCAGGAGGTGCTCGAGACGGTCAGCGTGCGCCAGCGCATCGAGAAGGCGCTTGTCCTGCTCAAGAAAGAGCTCGATGTCACGAAACTCCAGGCGCGCATTACCCGCCAGATCGAGGAGAAGCTGTCCCGGCAGCAGCGCGAGTTTTTCCTGCGCGAGCAGCTCAAGGCCATTAAGAAGGAACTCGGCCTGGCCAAGGAAGGCAAGGAGGCCGAGATCGAGCAGTTCCGCGAGCGGCTCAAGACCCTCGCCCCG
>CAZUYI010000070.1:0-9730 GCA_964624095.1 uncultured Verrucomicrobiota bacterium
CGAAGGGAATGGCGGCCTCGACGACCCAGTAACCGTCGGCCACCCGGGCCGCCGCCTGCCAGGCATCGCGGCGCAGGATATGTTCATCCACATTCCAGGCGCCGGAGTTCGCGAAATACTGGGTGCCGCCGGCGTTGACCGCGAACTGGCCAATCTGGTTCGAGTGGACGTTCAAGAACATCACGATGGCGTCGTCGTATTTCCGCAACATCTCGATCGGGTTGTCCGGCTCGGCCGTGGCCCGGATCGCGTGGACGTCCCGGTCGGCCATGCGCAGCCCGAGATACAGGCGGTCCCGGTCGTAGCAGGCCTGGACCGCGGTATCCATCAGGGGCAGGCCCTTGTAGTCGTTGCCGGACCCGACGCTCAGGAACCGGTAGCTGGCGGGCGCTTGTTTCCAGGCCGCCTCGTCGAGCCGGGCGTCCACCGTGGGCGGGGTGGTGTGCGCCGCAACGACCTCGAGCGTGGGCCGGCCCCAACTGTCGGCGACGCTTGGCGCCGGTTCCGCCGGCCGATCCGGCAGGCGCGCGGACAGGTCCCGCGCCATGCGCAGGGTATCCCGGAGGTTCCACACACGCCAGTGCGTAAGCTCCGACCAGGCGGCCGCAGTGTCGGCCGCGGCCAGGCGGGTATCCACCCGTTCGAGCGCCGTGCGCAGGAAGACGCGCTCGTCCATCGTGAGGGACAGGGCGGCCTCGGGACAGTCCAGGAGTCCGGCGATCTCGCGCATCACCCCGCGCATGTGGGCCAGGTGCGGCTCCGCTACGGGGCGGTTGGTCCAGGCGGCGATCTCGAGGTCCGGCCGGCCTGGCGCCCGGGGCGTGGCCTTGAAGCCGGCCAAGCCGAACGGCTTGAGGGCGATGGGGATCACCGTGCCGGAGTCCGTGTCCCGCGTCTCGACCGGGCGGCCGTCATGTGGGCGTGCGACGGTCGCAGGACCGTTCAGGGTGACCTCGCCCTCGATCGGCCAGTAGCCCGGATTGGCGGCATAGAACCAGAGCGCGCCGTCCTTGCGCAGGGCGCGCAGAGCCAGGTTGTGCTTGAAATCTGCCGTGCCCAGCACGGGCTCGAACCGGTCCCGCGGCATGGCCGTGACCAGCCGGGCCACCTCCCGCACCTGCTGCTCGCGGCTCACGATCATCGGGCAGTCAATGAACCCGTACAGCAGGACATCCGGGTCCGCCCCGATCATCGCCTGCGTGTAGGCCTCGAGGGCGAAGTCATCATGCGCCTGCGCCACCAGGCCCAGGGTTCGGGGCTTGACCCCGGTGGGCCAGGCCGGGTCGTTGGGCCGCGTCCGGTACTCGTACCAGCAGGTGTTCAGGACCACCATCCGCCGGGGCATGTCGTAATAGGCGATGACCTCCGGGTGGACGGCGTGCGCCCAGACCAGCGACCCGCCGGACCGGCCGTGGGACGAGCCCATGGGATAGATCGTGCGCCCGAACCAGATGCCCGGCTCGTCCTTGACCACGGCCGGGTCCATGCCCATGCGGCGGGCGAAGTCGCGGTATGAAATGCCCTCGGGATCCTTGAGCCAGTAGCGGATCGGCCGGTCGCAGATGTGCCAGTTGCAGAGCACGGTCAGGTCCGGCCGGTGCCGGCGCAGCCGGTCGCGCGTCAGCGTGAGGTAGCTCCCCATGGCGCGGCAACGCCAGTCCATCCACAGGTCACGCAGGGCGTCCGAGGTGAGCAGCAGATAGCGCTTGGCGAAGCGCTCGGGATCCTTCGGGTCCACCGGCAGGGCGCTGCCGGTATCGCGTTCGAAGCGGGCGATGGTGGCGTCCGAGTAGTCGAAATCCAGCGGGGTCTCGCTGCTCGATGGCGGGCAGGGCCCGAATTCGCCCGGCGCCGGATTATAGAAGATGCCTTTCCAGGCGGGCGAGAACGCGAATTTCTCGGCCAGCTCGTCGGCCACCCGAAGGTAGCCTGTCTCCACCGCCGGATGGTTCGGGTTGGCGGACAGGCCGCCTTTTTTGCCTTCGCGCGAGACGAACTGGATCGTGTCCGCGCCGGCGGCAATATCTTCGTCGGAGGCCGTGAAGTGCGCGCGCATCGCCTTGTGCTCGATGTATTCGACCAGCGAATACATGGCGATCCCGTTCCGCTCGAAGAGCCGCAGAGCCGTTTCGCTGATGTCGCACGGGATGTGCCCGTCGCCCGGCAGGCGCTCGGGGCTCGCGTAGGGGGTATTGCCCTCGTAGTACTGGTAGGCACCCATGACATGCGCGTTCTGGCCGGTGAACCGCAGGTAGGCCGTGAAGTTCCGGCAGGCCTCGTAGTACCAGCGGTGCCGCTGCGTGTACTTGGCCACCATGTCGTACCCGAGTTGGTTGTACACGTTCTGGTATACATCCAAGCCGCTCGAATCGCCGAACGAGTTCGCCGTCTGCAGCGCGCGCTCGGTGTGGAAGCCGAACAGCCGCTCGTCGAGCCCGGCCATGTGCATGGCCGGGAGCGTCAGGACCCGGTAGATCCTCAGCCGGGCCGCTGCCGCGCGCAGGCCGTCGGCCACGTTCACGAGTTCCAGGGTCTGGATTTCCGGGCGCGCCCAGCAGAGCCAGCGCATCTCCTTCATCGTGTCGTCCACGGGATACTTGCCGCCCGTCACGAGGGCCGGCGAGGACTGAGCGTCGCCGCTGCCCCGCCCCGGCAGCAGGGGCGTCTCGTGATACCAGCGCACGGCGCCGACCACCGCCGCGCCGATCCAGCGCTCGGCGTCGTTCGGATACTCCAGGACCAGCAGGTACCACGCGCGGGGGTGCTTGAACTCGAAGCGGTAGGCGAACATGGCCGCCTTGCCCGCGTCGGTCACTTCCCGGTAGACCAGGCCGGGCTTGCGCACGATCCGCGGCTCCGTGACCCGCTCGCCCGCCGGGCCGGCCCCGGTGTTGGCCGGGGCGGTCACCTCGGTCCACGCGTGCGGGTCGGCCGGGTCGGTGAAATCAATCACGTCCTCCAGGTCCAGTTCCATGCCTTCCTCGTAGGCGTCGCCGGGCACCTCGGGCATCGGCAAACGCCCGACGATCACCAGGGGCTCTTCGACGCGGTGCGCCAGCACGCGGTCGCCGCGGCGCACGTCCACCTCGAGCGTGTAAACGCCCGGCGTCCGGACGCCGAGCTCGAGCGCGCTGACCGCGGATGCGGGCTGGGGATGCGCCGCCCACTGGGCGGCGGTGCCGCGGCCGACCTCGGGGCGCTCGTTGTCGGGGTCCACGCGCCGGAGCACCCAGTGCGCCGAGGCCGACTCCGCGGCCAGGCCGGGCGGGACCCGCAGCATGACCCGCACGGGCTGGTCGGCGTCGAAGTAGAGTTTGGGGTCTCGGCCCGGGTTTTCCAGCAGGAGCGGCCCGTCGTAGGCCGGCCAGCGGCGGTCCAGCGTGGTGGGTGGCGGCGCCTCGACGGCCGCCGTCCAGGCAGAGTCATCGAAGCCCGGCTCGGTCCAGCCGGCCGGCGCCTCGAGCGACGTCTTCCAGGCCGACCCGCTGTCCAGCAGGATGTCGCTCCCGTCGTCGAGCACGACGCGTCCCTGGAAGTAGGCCAGCGAGTCCGTCGCGTCCAGGGCAATCACGTTCAGGGCGCCCGGCGCGAGGTGCGGCGTCAAGTCCAGCGGGTATGTCCGGACCGCCTCCTTCAAGCGGAACAGCTCCGGCAGGACCTCGATTTCGCGGCCGTTGATCCACAGGCGGCCGGGGCCCAGATCGGCGACGGCCCGCCAGATCGAGCGGCCGGCCGGCAGCCGGACCGTGTGCCGGAACGTGCCCGACTTCACGACCTGGAGCACCCGGACCTCCTCGATGACCACCTGGTTGTCCGCGGGGCCCGCGATGCGCACGCTGAATCCGTCCGGATGCCCGCGGAAGGCGCGGAAGCGCAGCGTCTGCCGGTTCGTGCCGGTCAGCGTGGCTTCGAGGCGGGACATCCCCAGGAGGATGGGGAGGGAGAAGCCGCCCAGCTCGAACGCGCGCTCGCCGCCCATGTTCCCGGCGATCTTCTCGACCCCGTCCATCCAGAGCGAGAACCGCCACACGCTGGCGGTGGCCGTCTGGCGCACGACGAGTTCCACCTCGTTGAAGCCCGGGAACATCCGGCGCCGATCCGCCGGCGCCTGGATGTTGTTGTAGTTGCCCCAGCCGACCACGACCTCGTCGCCGGCGGTCGTGAACCGCAATCCGGCCTCGTCCACGGCCACGTCGCGGGCGGACGGCGAGAAATACGTGAAGTGGCACTTGTTGCCGGCGCCAAACCGCCACGGCGCGCCGGTGGTCTGCAAGGCCAAATCGTTGGTCACGGCGGTGGGATTCATCGCCTGGGCGCGATAGACGTCCGTCACCTCCACCCGCGGCAGGGCGTTGAAGCCCCGCGCCGCGCCGCCGGCCGCCAGGGCCGCTCCCAGCAGCCAGCCGAAACAGGGGATACGACGATTCATGATGCGGGACCTTTCATGTTCGAGGCGCATGGCGCCCTCGTGGTCAGAGGGCTCGCAGAGTCACGTCCAGCGGGGCGGGGAAGGCGCCGGCGTTGTCCAGCACGGTCCGGAAGGGCTCGAAGCCGGGCGCGTGCACGGTCAGGTCGTAGACGTACCGGATGGATTCCGGCGCCGTGGGGTCGTCGGTCGGGCGGAGCTCGCGCGCCGTGATGACCAGTGCGCGGCCCTCGGCATCCGAGGGCGTCAGGCCGTCGGCTCCGGTCACCGCCAGCGGGCGCACGACGGCCACGCGGTACGGGTCGTTGCGGCAGGAGACCTGCACCGCCGCCCGGGGCACCGGCCGGCCGCGTTCATCCTGCACGCGCGCCACCAGGCTGACGCGCTCGATGAGCCCGGGATTGGCGGCCAGCGCGGGCACGTCCTTGTAGATGCCGTTGGTGCGCAGCCAGGTTATGCCGCGCTCCGAGCGCGGGATCCGCGCCGGCCGGTCGGCGCCCGGCCCGAAGGTACAGTCGGTGAGGATCGCGCCCAGGTGCGAGGGCGGCATGTAGATCGCCTCGGGGACCTGCTCGAACCGGCAGCGGATCGTGGCCATGTTCATGGTGGTCAGGCGGGCGCGCGCCAGGTCGCGGAACATGCAGTCCACGGCGTGAAACGGGCCGCCGGCGTTGCCGCCGTGCTCGAAGACCATGCCGCGCAGGGTCATGGCCTCGTCCCCGAGCGGGCGGACGGCGATGAAGACCGCCTGGAACAAATCCTGGTCCCACCAGGAAATGGTGGACTCGCGCAGCCGGTAATTGACCCCCATGTGCGAGAGGCTGATGGACGCCCGGTAGGTGTGTTCCGCGTCCGGCGTCGCGGCCGTCAGCGTGGCGTGCGCCATGTACAGTTCGCCGATCGGCGGGTACCAGCGCTCGCCGTAGGGGACCGACTCGGCCAGGCGCGTGAAGCCCACGGTGACGGCGAACTCGTTTTTGACGGAGCAGGCCATCTTGAGGGTCGGGCGGATGGCGGGCTCGCCGAAGACGCCGAGCGTCAGGCGATTGGAGATCCGGTACCGGCCGTCGGGCCGGTTGCCCGCCCAGTCGGTGTAGGCCTTGATCGGGCGGCCGCTCGGGCGCGGCGGAAGCACGGTAAGGTTCCCGTGGAGCACCAGGGTTTCGCGCGGGTGCGCCGGCGTGCCGATCTGGAAAAACGTGCCGGTGTCGTTGGTCGAGCCGATGGCCAGCGAGGCGCGAAGCGTGACGGTGTCGCCGGCCGGCTCGTAGTCCGTGCAACCCCAGCCGTGGCGCCGGTCGGCGTCCAGCAGATCGGCCAGGGTGGCCGGCTGTTCCTCGGGAAAGCCGGCCACAACGAGGCAGTTGCTGGCGGCGTCGTAGCGGATGCCGCCGGCCGGCAGGCGCGCGGCGCCGGCCGCAGACACCAGTCCCGCGAGGAGCAGAAGCCGGGCGGCCCGGGGAACGGGGGCGCGGCGGAGGCCGGGCCGGCGGTCGGCGTCAGGATCGTTATCCGGCAGGATGGCGCGGGCCGGTCCCGCAGTCAGCGCGCACCCGAGGGCCAATCCCGCCAGCCCGCCGCGGCCCGGCGCCGCCCTCCGAAAGACGATGGGGCAAGACCACATAGCGCAATCCCGCGAGGCGCCGGCCGACATTCCGTTCCCGGACGCTCAGGGTGGCGGGGCGGTCCGCCCAGTCCTCCCTGTCATGTCCGAACATACCGGAGCGCGCCGGCGCGGCAAGCGCCGGCGTTTAACACTTGGAGGCAATGGTTAACCGTTTATACTTTGGGCGGTTTTGGGTGGGACCGGCGGACCCGGCCGCGGGCGGCGGCGCCGGCGCGCTTGCCGTGCAGCCGCTGCAACAGAGCCCGGTGGGCCGTGGGCGTGCGCCCCGTGACGCGCTTGAACGCGCGGCTGAAAGCGTGGATGGAATTGAACCCGCAGAACGCGGCAATCTGCTTCATCATGGCGTTCGATTGGGTCATGAGCTGGGCGGCACGGAAGATGCGGGCGGCGCGGATGGCCGCGCCTACGCCGCGCCCTTCCTGGCTGGCAAACAGCTTTTGCAGGCCGGTCGGCGACATGCCGACGTGGCGAGCCACATCGGGCACGTGGATCGGCTCGCCCAGCCGCGCCGTGATGTAGTCCTTGGCCTGGAGCAGAATCGTATACTGCGCCGTGAGCACGGGGCGCCGCGGATGGACGGCGGGCCGGGCGCCGGGCTCGGAGTGCAGCAGTTCCGTCAGCAGCCGCCAGAGGTCCAGCGCCAGGCCCGCCGCGACATGGGGCAGCGTGCGGTGCGGATCGGCGTACCCGCGCAGGCAGGCGGCGAGGTGGCCCCGGAGCGGCGGCGTCAGGCGCACCGTTACGTTGGCCAGGGGGCGCAGCCAGTCCGTGTCCTCCATCTGGAAGGCCAGGAACACCCAGCACAGCCGGCCGCGCGGCCGCTTATACTGGTGATACTGGTGGGGGAACACGAGCAGCGCGCGGCCGGGCGACAGGGTGACCGTCAGCGTGTCAAGCGCCACGTCGGCCGTTCCGCTCAAGGCCGCGATCAGCACGAAATCCTGGAGGTTGGCGTGCGGCGGTGCGCGGGTGAACGCCGCGCCTTCGCGGACAAACATGCACAGTTTGCGCGGCAGGCAGGCGCGCGGGAGCAGGACGCCCGTTTCCCGCTTGTCCTGCGGCGGCAGTCTCCGGGCCAGCCGCCGCAGCGCGGCGCCATCCGCCCGAAGGGCCTGGGCTCCCTGTGGATGCATGGTCTGTCGGCCACCTCGCGGGCCACTGTGGCACGGCGCTGACGCGAAGTCAAGCCGCCGGCGGATCAACCGCATAGCAGCCGGAACCGCTCGGGCGTGAGGCACTGGTCGAGCAGCGCCGCCGCGTTGAACGGTTCCAGGGCGCCCGCCGGCGAGCCGGCAGCCGCCAGGTAGACGGCCAGCAGGCGCCGGCGATAGCAGGCCAGGCTGTAATGGGTCCGGACGACGGCGCGGTTCCTCGCAATGTCTGACAGGTCCGACAGGTCCGACACGTCCGACGGGCGCAGGTCGCACCGGCGCGCCGGGTCGGCGCGCACCGCCCGCACGACGGTTTCCTGGAGGGATTCGTCGAGGTGTCCGAACTCGACGCGCCGCCCGCGGACGGCCGCCTCGAACACGCGCTCGGAATCCGCGGCCGAGCCGGCCCGGCCATACGCGGCCAGCAGGCGGCGGCGCCCGATATCGAGCCGGGCGCGCACCGTCGCGGCGCCCAACCAGTCAAGCGGAATCTCGAGGCGGGAATAGAGCCCGCCCAGGTCGAGACCGGCGCGTGTGAAGTCGGCGGTGATTTCCGGCAAGTCGCGTCCCGCCAGCGGCCGCCCGGCGAGCCAGGGCTCGAGGAAGGCGAGCCCGAACCCCTCGGCCACGCTCGTGGTGATGACGGCTGAGGCGGTCCGAAACAGCGCGGCGAGCAAGCCGCCGCCGGCCCGGCCGACCTCAAAGGCCACGGGCAGCTCGAGCTGGCGGGCCACGGCTTTCCAGCGCAAGTAGACACGCACGTCGGAGGCGGCCGTCGGGGCGAGGGTGGCGGCGAACCGGTCGCCGGGCGGCGCGATGGCCGCCCACAGCAGCAGTTCGCCCAGGTTCTTGCGGCGCAGCGCGCGGGTCGGATACAGGAAGAGGCGCTCGCCCGGCCGGCCCCGCGGGCCGGCCGCCGGCCGGCCGTCGAGCGCCACGGGATTGGGCAGTATGTGCAGGCGGGCGGGGTTCATGCCGGCCCGGCGCAGGCAGGCGTCGTCGCGGCCGTTGAGGGTCGCGTAGTGGACGTGGGTTGCCTGGGGATAGAGACGGTCCACCAGGCCCGCGCGGCGCACGGCCGCGTAGAGGGCGCTGCGCCCGTCTTCGACGAAGTCATGGAGTTGAAGCACGAGCCGTTCCCCGCGGCGCGCCAGGATGTGGACCGCCTCCGTCAGGGCCGGCTGCTTGCCGAGCGCATGGTTGTGAACATGCCAGAGGTCCGGGCGGCCGCCCAGCGCGCGGCGCGCCGCTGCCATCAGCCGGTCGGCCAGGGCGGCGCCGCCGCGGGCGGGGCCGGGGCGCAGGTAATCCAGGCCCGGCACGGTCCGCGCCGCGGCCGGCGCCGCGCGGCGCGCCGGCCGGCTGCCCGCGAGCACGGCCAGGCGGTGCGGCGACTCGCGCAGGGCCGCCGCCGCGCGGGCGATGACCGTCGTGACGCCGCCGGGCCGCGCGTGGTAGTGTACGATGGCGATGCGCAGAGACATCGGGATACCGTGGAGTCGGACGGGGCCCCGCGGAGGGCGCGGCTACCCGGGATTCGCCCGGCCGAACCGGGCCTGGTACTGCGGCAGCGAGCGGAGCGGCGGGCGCTCGTCCTCCCGGCACTCGAATTCGATCTGCTCGAATGTCAAGTCGCGCGCCTGGAATTGACGCAGTACCGTGGGCCACCCGCCGGGTCCGGCCTCGAGGCCCGGAACGGAGACGCGCTTCAGAAACGTCCGCAGAATGCCGAAGGCCATCCGGCCGAGCGCCTGGGTGGACTGGTTGCGGTGCACGCGCCGGTCGAGATCGGTCTGGGCGAAGGCGTCCAGGCCCCACCCGCGGTGGATATCCATCAAGTGCGCGATTTCCACGCCGTAGCCGGTCGGGAATGGAATGGCCTCGAGCACGCCGCGCCGGGCGGCATACTCGCCCGAGAGCGGCTGAACGATGGCGGTCAGTTCCGGCGCGAACAGCGAAAACAGAGGCCGCACCAGGATTTCGGTGACCCGCCCGCCGCCCGAGGCGCGCACGCCTCTGGGCAGGACGAGCGGCCGGTCGTAAAACGCCTTGACATACTGGACGTTCGGATCCAGCAGCAGCGGGGCCAGGAGCCCGTAGGCGAACCGGGCGTGGATATTGGAGATGTCGGCGTCCACGAACACGAGGATGTCGCCCTTGAGCTGGTAGACGGCCTTCCAGAGGTTTTCCCCTTTGCCCTGGCGCGAGCCCAGTTCCGGCAGAATGTCGGACGCCAGGCAGGCCTCGGCCCCGAAGGCGCGCGCCACCTCGCAGGTCCGGTCGGTCGAGCCGGAATCCATGACGACGATTTCGTCCACGAGCGGGTACCGGCTCATCAATTCCGACTTGAAGACCGTGACTTCCTTGCCGATGGTCTGTTCCTCGTTCAGCGTCGGAATGCAGAGCGAGATCGAGACGCCCTGGCGTTCCTTTTCGGCGGCCAGGCGGCGCAGATCGGAAAACTGGCTGTGGTGGAACGTGCGATCGCGCAGCCAGGCCGCCACATCGGCGGCCGGGCGCGGCGGG
>CAZUYI010000071.1:0-273 GCA_964624095.1 uncultured Verrucomicrobiota bacterium
ATCGGCATGCAGTCCGACTTGCTCGGCGGGTATGCGCTGGGGCTCAAGACCTGGCTGTTCATCACCGGCGACCCGCCCAAGCTCGGCCGGTATCCCGACGCCACCGGCGTCTTCGACCTCGACGCCATCGGACTCGCCCGGCTGGCGGCCAACCTGAACCGCGGGTTCGACGCCGCCGGGCAGCCGATCGGCCCGCCGACCGCCCTGGCGATCGGGGTGGGGGCCAATCCGGCGGCCGTCGAGCCGGAGCGCGAGCTGGCCCGTTTTTTCCAG
>CAZUYI010000071.1:283-694 GCA_964624095.1 uncultured Verrucomicrobiota bacterium
AAGTCGAGGCGGGCGCGGAGTTCGCGTTCACGCAGCCGGTATTCGATCCGGAGGCGCTGCTGCGATTTGTCGAGCGGGTCCGGCGCCGCGCCCCGGCGATCCCGATCGTGGCCGGGCTCTACCCGTTGCTGTCCTTCAAGAACGCCGAATTCATGAACCAGCACGTGCCCGGCGTGGTGGTGCCTCCTCCGATCCTCGATCGCATGAGCCGCTGCCGGAGCCGGGACGACGGCGTGCAGGCCGGGATCGAGATTGCCCGCGGCATTCGCGAGCGCATCGCCGGCGCCGTGGCCGGGTTCCAGGTCTCCGCCCCGCTCGGCAAGGTCGAGGTTGCCCTCGCCGTGCTGGCCTGACGGTCCCCGGCTCGAGAAGACGCGCCGGCCGTCCGCAGGCGAGACTGTGTCCCGCCTC
>CAZUYI010000071.1:704-9703 GCA_964624095.1 uncultured Verrucomicrobiota bacterium
TACACGCGAGAGGCCGACGGGGCTCGGCCTCGGGTCACTCGGGCCGGCAGAGGGAGCAAGCCCGTGTTCCGTTCGCGGTTCCGCACGCGTACGCAACCGCGTACGACGGGCTCAGACACATCGGCCCGCGCGGCGCGGGCGTCCCCTGGCGCGCCAAGCCATCCCGGGTCGGCCCAACCCGGGCCTGACACAGCCCTGCTCGCGGTTCAGACCCCCGCATCCAGGGCTTGATTCCGGGCGGATAGGCGATATACTGGACCCGGTCACAACTCAACGAGGGAGGAGCCGGGGTGGAGACTCAACTGCTGAGCGAGCGGGTTCAGATCGAGCGCAAGCAATTCTTTTTCGATTTCAAGGAAAACACCAACGGGCGTTTTCTGCGGATAACGGAAGACGTCGGCGGGCACCGCGACACGATCATTGTGCCGGCGTCCGGGTTGCCCCTCTTCCGCGAGACGCTGGACCGTGTCATCAGCTCCAATTCATAGCGAACGGCGCGCCAGCGCGTCGAGCGCCTCGCCCACATGGCGCCAGGACGCAGCGCCCTGTTCGAGCAGGCGCGCGATCCGCGCCGAGGCCTGGCCGCCCGGGCTGTAATCCCGTTCCGCCAGGCGCCGGTCGTTGACCAGCACCGGCGTGCCGCGGCGCAGGGCCTGCTCGGCGAGTTCCAGGTTGACGAGATTCCCGGGCCCAAACGGTACCTCGCACAGCACGACCACCGCGGCGTCCGCGGCGAGTTCGACCCCGCGCGCCAGCGCGATGGGCCCGATGGGCGCGAAGGGCTTTTCGAGCGCCAGCTCCGCGCCCAGCGCGGCGGCCGTCACGGCGTCCGTGTCCTGCCGGTTCAGCACCCCGCAACTCAGCCGGTGCCCTGCCAGGACCAGCCGGCGCATCAGGTCGCCGCCGCTGCCGCCGCCCGCAATGACGTGCACCCGCAGCGCGCGCCCCGGCCGCGGTTCTACGAGGCGCCGGGCGGGCGTCACGAGCACCGAGCCGGTCTGCGGGTCGGTCCGGACGCGGATCTCGCAGTGGTACACCTCGCGCAGCGTCTCCTCGCGCAGCACGTCGGCCGGGGCGCCGTCGGCGCACAGGCGCCCGTGGTCCAGCAGGATCAGCCGGGTGCAGTACTCGGCGGCCAGGTTCAAGTCGTGGCTGGTCATCAGCACGGTGACGCCCTGCTCGCGGTTCAGGCGCTCGATGAGCTGCATCAGTTCGAGCGAATGATTCAGGTCGAGGTGCGTGGTGGGCTCGTCCATCACGATGAGGCGGGGCTCCTGGGCCAGGGCCATGGCGAGCACCGCGCGCTGCTTCTCGCCTCCGCTCAGGGCCTCGAGCGGCCGGTCGCGCAGATCGCTCAGGTCCGTGTAGGCCAGGGCCCGCTCGATCACCTGCCGGTCCCCCGGCCCGGGCGCCTGCCAGGGCCGCAGCAAGGCCGCGCGCCCCATGAGCGCCAGCTCCTCGACGGTATAGGCCATGGGCGTGGTGAGCGTCTGCGGGACGACGGCCAGCACTCGCGAGCGCGCCACGGCCGGCAGCCGGCGCACGTCGGTCCCGAACAGGCGCACCTGTCCGGACGCCGGCGGGTGGAGCCCGGTAACGACCCGCAGCAGCGTGGACTTGCCCGCGCCGTTCGGGCCGAGTAGCGCGACCCGCTCGCCGGCCGCGATGCGGCAATCCAGGTCGTGCAGCACGGCGGGACCGGCCCCGTAGCCGGCGGAGACGCGGAGGCACTCGCAGGCGAACTCGGTCATTCGAGCCACCTCCGCCGGCGCCGGCGCAGCAGCGCCAGGAAAAACGGGCCGCCGGCCAGGGCCGTCAGGACGCCCACGGGGATCTCGAGCGGAGCCGCCACGGTGCGGGCCAGGGTGTCGCAGACCGCCAGGAAGAGCCCGCCGGCCACGGTGGCCGCCGGGATCAGGCGCCGGTGGTCCGGCCCGGCGAGCCCGCGCAGGGCGTGGGGCACGATGAGCCCCACGAACCCGATCAGCCCGGCCATGGCGACGGCCGCGGCGGTCATCAGCGTGGCCAGGCCCAGCCCGAGCGTCACGACCCACCGCGTGCGCACGCCCAGGTGATAGGCCATGTCGCGGCCGAGCGTGAGGGCGTTCAAGTCCCGCGCCAGGAGCCAGAGCCCGGCGAAGGCCAGGACCACCAAGCCCGACCCGACGCCCAGCAGCGGCGGCGAGGCGATTTGCAGGTTGCCCAGCATCCACCAGGTGATGCTGTGCAGGCCCGGCGCGGACGCCAGCGCCAGGATCAGCATCAGCAGGCTCGAGCACAGGGCGCTGACGATCACGCCGCAGAGCAGCAGCGCGTAAAGCGACGGCGCGCCCGCCTGCCGCGCGAGAAGGTACACCAGCAGGAGCGTCAGCAGGGCGGCGGCAAACGCGCTCGAGGACAGGAGCAGCGGGCCGCTGACGCCCAGGAAAATGGCCAGCGCGGCGCCCAGCGCCGCGCCGCCGCTGACGCCCAGGACGTAGGGATCGGCCAGCGGGTTGCGCAGCAGCGCCTGCAGCACGACGCCCGCGCAGCTGAGGGCGGCTCCGACGGTAAACGCCGTGGCGAGTCGGGTGGCCCGCAGCCACACGATCTCGCGGCCCAGCGGCGCGGCCCAGATTGCCGGCGCAAAGCCTTCCGGCCCCGCCAGAGCGCACAGTGCCAGCACCGGCGGCGTCAGCGCCGCCAGCGCCCAGGTCCATGCAGCCTGTCGTCGGGCAGTATTCATGGACGGGCCCGGCCTGCCTCCCGCGGCTGCGCCGGCGCGGGCTCTGCCGGCCCTTCTGTCTCCAGGCAACGCCGCAGCGCCGCCAGTCCCTCGATTACGCGCGGGCCGGGCCGCAGGATCAGGTCGTTGTCCAGGCCACCGTAGATGCGGCCTGTCCTTGCGGCCGATACCCGGCCCCATCCGATGCGGCCGGTCACCCGCTCGAGCGCGCCGGCGGGTTCGGCCCCGCCATCCGTCATGTGCAGGCAGATCACCACGTCCGGGTTGCGGGCCAGCACCCACTCGCTCGAAACGGGGAAATAGTCGCGCGCCGCCGCTTCGTCGCCCAGGTTCCGCCCACCGGCCAGCTCGATCAGCTCGGACACGAACGAGCCGCGCCCGACGGTGATCAGCGGGTCATCCCAGAGCTCGACGAACACCGAGGGCGGAACGTGCCCGGCGGCGCGCCGGGCCTCGAGCTCGGCGCGCCGCGCTTCCGTCGCGATCCGGATGCCCTCGGCCAGTGTCCGGCCGGCCGGTTCCCGGTCGGTCAGCCGGCCGACGGCCAGGATGGCCGACTGGATGTCCGACAGGCTGGCGCAGGGCAAGCGGATCCGCCGGATGCCGGCCTGCTCGATGAGGTGCCCGACGGATTCCTGCTCGAGGTCCGTCTCCAGAACCAGGCTTGGGCGCGCCGCGAGCACAGCCTCGACCGATGGCGCTCCGAAGCCTCCGATTACGGGGACTCGCCCCACGATCTCGGGCGGATACGTGCAGGCGCTCGTCCGGCCCGCCAGCCGGTGTCCCGCGCCTACCGCGCAGACGATTTCGGTCAGGTTGGGCGCCAGCGACACGATGCGGAGGTCCGCCGCGCCCGACGGCGCGCGCGGCGCGCAGCCGCCGGCCAGGAGCCCGGCCGCCGCGGCGCAACGCGCCAGGCCGGTCGCCACCCGGCCGTGGTGTCCGCGCGCCCGCGTTGGTCCGCCGCTGAACCCCATCAAGCGCATGGTGGATCCCGCCGTCAGCCTTTCGGTTTGTCGCTCGCCAGGGCCTTTCCGAGCCTCCCAATCCGCCGCCACGCCCCGCTCCAGACAACCGGGCGACCGGCTGAACGGCACGCTGGGTTTTGCGGGATGGGTCAGCCTTTCGACGGGACCGCCGGCTCGCGCCCACGGGCGGCGGCGCGGGGCGCGCCGTGTGTCATGAGTCTCCACGAGCGGATCGGATGAGTCAATGCAAAACGGTTCTGAGAGGGTTCTGATATGGCCTTGACGCGACCGGTGCGGCCCATGGTAGCCTCGCCCCGCGGTGTGGGCCTGGATGGACGCAGGTGGTGGAGCCGGTTCCGGCCAGGCCTCGAACAGGGCGTTCTTCCATGAATCGGCATTGGCTGGTCTGGCTGCGGCCCGGGGCGCGGCTGCACGCGCTGTCCGCATCGGGCGCGCAGAGCTCGGTGCGGGCCTGGCTGGCGCGCGGCCTGCCGTGCGTCGTGGCGAGGCAGGATATCCGGGCAGACCCGCGCGTTCGGCTGGGGGTCTGCCTCCCGCCCGCGCGGCCCGCCGGCGAGCCGCGCCGCATCGGCTTCTCCGTGGCCCGCGCCGATATCGCCCGCACGGATCTTCCACTGACCCTGGAACAGGTGCTCGGAGCCATGGCCAGGGCAGGGACCGCGCCGCCCGCCGTCCGGCGCCGGCTCGAAGTCAGGCTGATCCGGCGTTTGCGCCGCGCCGGCGTCGAGCCGCGGGTATACGGGTCCTGGCTCTGGCAGGCGCTGGCCGGCCGGCCCTATGTCCGCGCGGGCTCCGATCTCGACCTGCTCTGCGTGGTCCGCCGGCCAGCCCAGGTCCGCGCGGTTCTGGCGGCCTTGACAGCCTTCGAACGGAGCGCCGGTCCGCGGCTCGACGGCGAGCTGGTGGGGCTGGACGGAGCCGCGGTCGCCTGGCGCGAGCTGGCACGCGCGCCGGATACGCTGCTGGTGAAACGCCTGAACGGCGTGGCGCTCGAGCCGCGCGCCGGGTTCGAGGCCGTGTTGCGCGCCGCCGGGCCGCTCGCACCCTGGCTCGTGTCGCCGGGCGCGGCCGCGCCGGAAGGGCTGGCAGACCAACTGGCGCGCCGTGCGGTGTGCGCCCTGACCGCCGAGCTGCAATGCTATCCCAAGCCGGGCTTGGTCAGTTTCTGCGATGCCGGCAGCCACCGCGACATGCAGGCCGGGACGATGCTGATCGGCCTGGTCGCCCTGCGACCATGGTTCCGCGCCACCGCGCGGTTGGCCGCCGCCGGCGCCCCGTTCGAGCGCCTGCGGGCGGCGGGCGTCCACGCCGAACGCGCGCTGCTGCAGGCGACGGGAGGCGTCAATACCCACCGGGGCGCCCTGTTTTCGCTCGGCCTGCTCACGGCGGCCGCTGCCCGGCTCCTGGCCCGCGGCCGTCGCGCCGGGCCCGCCGCGCTCCGGCGCGAAATCCTGGCGGCGTGGGGCCCGGCTTTGCGGGCGCACCGGGCGGCGCCCGCTGGCCGCGGGGCCTGGCCCCCGCGGCCGCCCGGCTTCCGCGGCGCCCGCGAAGAGGCGTGCCAGGGATTTCCCGCGGTGTTCGACGCGGCCTTGCCGGCCCTGCGCGCGGCGCGCCGCCGCGGCGCCGGCGAGCCCGCCGCCCGAGTCCAGGCGCTGTTCGTGCTGATGGCCCGCCTCGATGACAGCAACCTCGTGCGGCGCGGCGGCAGGGAGGGCCTCGAGACCGCCCGGCGCGCCGCCGCGCGGTTCCTGCGCGCGGGCGGCGTCTTCCGGCCCGGCTGGTTCGAGCGGGCCGTGTCGGTCCATGCGCGCTTCGTGGACGCCGGCTTGAGCCCCGGCGGCTGCGCCGACCTGCTGGCCTGCACCCTCTTCGTGGACGGCCTGGACTCCGCCGACCCGAGAGCCAGGCTGCGCGTGAATGTTTAGGTCTGACACAGATGGGGGGGCGTACAAGGGCTGGCCATGCGGCTCGCGCCCTGCTATACAGGAAGGCACCCGGCAGGCCATGCCGGCCGGCCGGCCTGGGAGGACGTCGGATGCTCGAGTTCAAGGTGGATGCATCCCGCTGCACGCGCTGCGGCGCCTGCGCGGCCGATTGCCCGTCGCGGATCATTGTGCAGCAAGGCCGCGACCTTCCGGCCATTGCGCCGGACCGCGAATCGGCCTGCCTGCAGTGCCAGCACTGCCTGGCCGTCTGCCCCACTGCGGCGATTTCGATTTTCGGGCGGGATCCCGCCCGCAGCCTCCCGCTGAAGCCCGGCGTCTTCCCGTCGCTGGACGTGATGGAGCGGCTGGTGCGCGGGCGCCGCAGCGTGCGGCAATACCGTGATGAGAACGTTGACCCCGCCCTGCTGCAGCGCCTGCTGGCCGCCCTGGCGAATGTGCCCACGGGCTGCAACCGGCGCGGCCTGACGTTCACGCTGATGGACGACCGGGTCGTCATGGCGCGGTTCCGCGAACGGGTCCTGGCGGAGATCGCCGCGGCGCAGGCGGCCGGTACGCTGCCCGAGCGGTTTGGTTTCCTGGCGGACGCGCCGCGGCTGTATGCCGAGCGGGGCGAGGACATCCTCTGCCGCGGCGCGCCGCACGCGCTGATCGTCTCGGCGCCGCACGACGCGCCCTGTCCGACGGAGGACGTGGTGCTGGCGCTGGCCCAGTTCGACCTGCTGGCGCAGACCGCCGGGCTCGGCACCGTCTGGTGGGGCATGTTCAAGATGATCCTCGAGGTGCTGCCGGCCCTGAAGCCCCTCGTCGGGATCCCGCCCCGGCACCGCTATTATGCCATGCTGTTTGGCCGGCCCGCCGTGCGCTACGTGCGCACCGTGCAGCGCGACGACGCCGCCCCGGTGCGGCGCGTAGCCCTGTGAGCCGCCGGCCGCAGGGACGGCAGGACATCCCGGACTTGCCGGATCCTCGTGCCGGCTGGTAAGGTGGGCCGCGGAGCGCAGTCCAGCCGGAACGAGGATCCGCCTTCTTCGCGGCGCGGGCGGGCCGCATTGGGACCGGACCATGGGCATTCGGCGTCAAGGCCGCTGGCTGATCGGGCTCGGGCTCGCGTGCGGCGCGCTGGCGGCGGTGCCGCCGGGCGCGCGCGCCGGCTGGGTGGAAGACTGCCCGGAGGGGACGGTCATCCACCTGAAGCTCTGGAGCATGCCCAACCCGGCGGCCATCGACACGCCCTCGAAGGCCGAGCAGGCGGTGCTGGACGAGTTTGTGCGGCGGTTTCCCTCGATCTTCGCCGAGCGCCACCGGTCCCGCTGCGAGGCTGATCCGCGCGCGTATGGGCGGCATGACTGGAGCCGGGTCTCGATCGAGCTGCATCCGTTCACGGGCATCACGATCGAGGGCCAGGCCATGGATTCGCGCGTGCTCATGGCCATTGCCGGCGGCATGGCGCCCGACGTGCTCTACGTGAACTTCCGGCAGTCGGACACCTTCATTCAGCAGGGCTTCCTGTACCCGCTCGACTCGCCCGAGGACCTGTACTTGAGCTCCTTGAGCGACGCGGAACGGCGGGCCCGCATCCACGAGAAAATCTGGCCGGTGATCCGGCGCCGGGGGCCCGACGGCGCCACGCGCGTCTGGGCGCTGCCGACCGGCGGCGTGCTGGGCAAGGTCATGCTGTACCGCAAGGACCTGCTGGACGCCGCCGGCATTCCCTATCCCCGCAACGACTGGACGTGGGACGACCTCATGGCCATATGCCGCCGGGTCGCAGACCCCGGCCGGGGCCTCTACGGGATATCCATCAGCCGCGGCGCCAGCGAGTCCTGGCACTGGGTGAATTATCTCTGGTCGGCCGGGGGCGAGGTACTGGAATACGACGAGCCGGCGGACCAGTGGCGCGCGGTCTTCAACAGCCCGGCGGGCGTGGCGGCGCTCGAGTTTTACACCCGGCTCTGGGCGGAGGTCTGGCAGGACCGCGGCGGGCGCCGGCGCTACGGCTACGTGAACGCGGACAGCGGCGGGCGCGGCGGCAGCTGGGCGCTGGGCCAGGTGGCCTTCTGCAGCTCGTACATTGACGACCAGTCTCTGGCCGAGATCAATCCGGAGCTCGTCGGCATGGTCCCCATGCCGGCCGGGCCGGGCGGCCACCGGGGATCCGAGCTCAATGCCCGCATGCAGGGCCTGTTTGCCGGCATCCGGGACCGGGCCGTGCGCGACGCCGCCTGGGAATACCTGCGGTTCTACGACAGCCGGGAGGCCGTCGCGCTCCGCACCCGGGTGATGGTCGAGGGCGGCATGGGCCGGTTCGTCAACCCGGACACGCTGCACGCGTGCGGCTACGCGGATATCGTACGGCTGGCGCCCAGGGAATGGGCGGAATGCCACGCCCTGGCCATTGACATGGGCCGGCCGGAGCCCTACGGCCGGAACTGCCAGCTGGTCTATTACCTGCTCACCAAGCCGCTCGAACAGGCGCGGCAACTGATCTACGACGGACGCTGGCCGGAGGACCCGGCGGAGCGCCGGGCCGTCCTGAAGGGGCTGCTCGACGAGACTGCCCGGGCCGTTGACGAACAGATGATCGGCCGGATTTCGCCCCGCGCACGCCGGGTACGCCGGGCGGCGGCCATCGTCCTGCTGGCCGCGATCGCGGCGGCGTTCGCGGCCGTCTTCCGCGTCATCGCGCGCGCGCTCGCGCCGCCGGCGACCGAGCCGGACGCCCGCGCCGGGGCCTGGGGCTTCCGCCGCTATGCCCGGGCCTACTGGCTGCTGGCGCCGGCGCTGCTGTCCATTTTCCTGTGGCAGTACGTGCCGCTGCTGATGGGTTCCAAGCTGGCGTTCCAGGACTACCGCATCATGGGCGGCACGCGCTGGATCGGCGTGGACAATTTCGGGGACGTGCTCTGGGACGCCGACTGGTGGCGCGCCGTCTGGAACTCGTGCCGCTACAGCCTGCTGTCCATCGCCCTGACGTTCCTGCCGCCCGTGCTGCTGGCCGTGCTGCTCCAGGAAATCCCGCGCGGGCGGCTGGTGTTCCGCTTCCTGTTCTACCTGCCGGCGGTGATCAGCGGGCTGGTGGTGATTTACCTCTGGAAATCCTTTTACGAGCCGTCCGAGTTCGGCGTGCTGAATGCCATCGCCTTGCGCATCCCGGCGCTCGGGTTCCTGCTGCTGGGCGCCGTGCTCTTCCTGGTCCTCTGGAATTTCACCCGGCGCCTGGCGCGGCACCGGGGCGGACCGCTACGGCGGGTTCTATTCGCAGGAGGAGGTCCGTGAGATCGTCGCGTACGCACGGAGCCGCTACATCACCGTCGTGCCCGAGATCGAGATGCCGGGCCA
>CAZUYI010000072.1:0-9491 GCA_964624095.1 uncultured Verrucomicrobiota bacterium
GTCATCCCAATCCTCAGGCACCGGTCCCGCGCCAGGGCCTGACGCGCCAACAACATCTCGACCCTACCCCGGCCGCCACTCGCCCGCCATGATCCCGCGCTACCGCAATTTCATCAGCACCCCGGCAGGCACCCGCTCGAAGGCGCCCATGTCCACTTGTCTGCTGAATTGGTCCAGGCGCGCATGCCCGTCCAAATCCAGAGCCCCTTCCATCCAGTCAAAGTTCGTGCCCGTGTTCACGCAGGGCGAGTCGGCCTTTAGCCGGTAATCGCCGCCCGCGAGGTCCACGTACAAGGGGTCATCACCGATGTTTCCCGCACCATCCACAGCCGATACGGGCGCCACGCAGCAGTTGGTGAACTTCACGGAAGTAATGGCACCTATGTAAGCATTGCTCCTCCCGGCGTAGTTTCCTTGTTGTGAATTCCCGTAAATAATCGTGTTGAGAAACGTCACATTCGTCGCGTCGGCATAGGTCATGAGGCCGCCTCCATAACCCGACGCCCCACTCGAAAAATTGGATGCGATGGTCACATTTTCAAACAACATGATATTGGTTGACTGCGAGTATATACACGCGCCGCCGCCAACCCCGCTTCCGGTATTTTCGGCGATCAGACAGCTGGTCAGGTGAGTCCGTCCTGACAGCGACAAGCCTCCGCCGGGGCCGCTGGACACAGAGTTACCGCGAATCTCGCAATTGGTCATGCTCAGGTGGCCGGGATAGGAGGATACACTCCGCTGGTGACTCCCTCCCCCGAACGACGTCGCGGTGTTGTAGGCAATGGTGCTGTCATACAGAGTGCTCGGGAAAGCGGCTGGCCCGCATTCCGAATAGATGCCTCCGCCGGCGGCGGAAACACTGTTATAAGCAATGAGACTGTTCCGCACTTCGAACGATTGGGGGCTCGAGTTTCCGCCCGCGGCCAAACCGCCGCCCGAGCCGGCCTGGTTGCTCAGGATTTGGCAGTTATGCACATAGAGTTTTGCATAGTGGGAATACGCCCCGCCCCCATAGCCGACCGCTGCACGGTTGCTGACGATGATGCAGTTTGTCAAAATCAAGGCATTTCCGCTTGGATACTTGTAAACGCCGCCGCCTGCCCGCTCGGCGCTGGTGGCCACGTTATTCATGATCCTGCAGTCCTTGATCGTCACGTTTGCGGTCCCATCCACGTATACACCCCCGCCCCGCGGGGCGAGTCCGTTCTGAATGGTAAATCCGGATAGAACCGGATTCCCGCTCGATGCTTTGATGAACACGGCGGTTTTCACGTTTCCGCCGTCAATGAACGTGTTCGAATAGCCACCGACGCCCTGGATCTCCACGGACTTGGTCACGGATATCGCCGAGTAGGTCCCGTTGGATACATAGATCGGGGAGCCGCTCACTGCCAGCGCGCCCTGGATGGTGAGCTTGGCCAATTCCCACGTGGACCCGTCATTGGTGTCATCTCCGCTTTCGGCCACGTACAGCGGCGCGCCGGCCGCGCTGAATACCGCCATCCCCAGAATGCCCGCCAGCCACCCGATTCCACGTTTCATCTCCCGTCCTCCTCTTGGGTTGATGTATAGGCTTCCGTTTCGACCTGCCAACCGTTCCTGGGCCGATCAGTGGCTTGTATGCGCCCGCAGCGTCGGCGCCATACCGACGGAACCGCCCTCGACAGCCCGTTTCATCGGACTGAATTCATCCGTCGTGGGACCGGTCTGCCTGAACCCGGAAGATCCCGCCCAACAGCGCTTGTCGCCAGCCGTTTCCCGGCCCTTCAACAGGCCGTCCGGCCGCCCTCCGGATCCCTTTTCACGCTCGATGCCCCGTTCCTGAATCCGTTATGATCCCCAGTGATCGTTCATGACTAATCCGCGCTCGGCTCTCCGCGTCGATCCGGCGCACATTCTCCGCCGCGATTCCGTGTTCCAACGCCAGCACTTCGCACAGCGTCCTGGCCCACGCTTGGTTGCCCGCTCCCGCCGGCGAAAACACGGCGACCCGCAGGTTCGCGGCCAGGGCAACCGCGGCCAGCATGACGAATCCCGACGCGCCCGCTGCTTTCAATATCGTCCGGTGATTCATGGTTGTCGTCTTCGCTGACTCACAATCAGGCAAACGTCAGTCGCCCCATCGCCTCGACATCGTGAAATAGCTCGTGCCAGTACAGGTGGCCGGGGACGTACGACCACGATTCCGGCGCCCGGAGCGCATCGCGCGGCGGCGTCACCCGCTCACGGACATGCACGTGATCGAATCCACCGCGCCGGTGCACAATCCGCGGCGCGTCCAATTCCTGCCCGAACACGCGGTGGACGTTGATCCGCCAACGGGCCGATGGAGCCGCGCCCAGCACGGCGAACGGCAGGCGCAGCTCGGCCGACCACAGTTGGCGCGAGAGTCGAACGCCCGCGTCCCAGGCGGCATCGGGGACCGCGCCAATGCGCCGGCGCCCCCCCCCGGAGCCTTCGAATACCTGACCGGTCTTGACACCCCGCGGATTGAGCATGAAATGAACATAACGCGGCCGGCGCCGATCCGGCTGGAGGAACACGGACAGGCTGTCGTCGGCTTCGTCCCAGACATAGGCGCCCAACCCCGCCGTCCGGGGCGCGTCGTAGTCCGGCGTGAGTTTCGTCATCAGCGCCGGGCCCTCCGGCGCCGCGTCGGCTTTCAGGCCGCCCGTATCCCGGGCCGCACACAAAATCCCTACATACAGGGCGCACCGGTCATAGCGCACCTTGAACCCGACTTCCGCCACCGCCGGACGCCCGCCGGTGGTCTGGAATCCCGCGGTAAACGCTCCTGGCTTCCAGCCACGCTCGCGCAGGCGCCCGTCGCAGACGATGGGGTCCAAGCCGGCGCGCCGCGCCACGATCTCGCGCTGCCCGGTTGCAACTGTGTCGGCGTCCCGGGATATCGATGCCGGCAGGCGCGCCTCGGAGACCGCCGCCTTTTCCAGGTACAACTTCCACGCATTCCAGAAGGGGCGGTCGACCAATGCCTTGCAGGCGTCGCGTCGCCGCCCAGCCTTGAGCGCCGCGCCGGCGCGGGTCACGGTATCGCGAAGGAAGGCCCGCTCCTCCACCGGAAGCAGCCGCGCCACCCGCTGCATGGACAAGAGCTCGGTCACGCGCCGGACCACCCGGCCCGGATTCTCCGCCGCTTCCAGGAACCCCAGCCCTGCCTTCCGTCCGCGGTCATAGAAAAACGGGCGGTTGCACCGGTCGTCTCCGCACAGGCCGATGGTGGTCTTAACCGCATCGTACAGCCGGCGGATCATGACGCGGGCCGGCAGGCTGTCGCCCAGCTTCAGACCCATGCGCTGGAGCAGCGCAAAATCCGCCTGGCTCGCTGGCACGCCGGACGAAGGCTGGACGGCGTGAATGCCGCACCGGCCCGTCAGCGGGTCGTAATTCAGGCACGGCCGGCAGGCCATGCACCCGGCCGCCACGAGGGTGACGCGCACCTCGGGATTCCGGCGCATGGCGTCTGCCAACTCGATCAGGTTGTTGTGCGGCACGGGGTGCAGGGTGGTGTCCTCCAACCCAAACCCGTATCCGCACGTCATGCAACCGAGATGATGGACCAGGACCGGCAGCCGAGCCGCCCTCCCGATGGCCTGAACGGAACGCGCCTTGACGCGGGCCCGCTCGTTCGGACTCCGGAAGGCGCCGGGCACGGCCTCCTGCAAGACCCGGAATAATGCCGCGTGGCCCCGCTCGTAATGACCGAGGCGCGCAAGCGGGCAGCTCTTCCACTCCGGTCCGGTCTCGGAATCAAAGGCGCAATATCCCGCCGCCTTTTTCGCCGCGGGCAGCAGGGCACCATGCAGAAAATGGGCCAGCGACACGGTTTGGCCGGACACCAAGCGCATAGCCCGCAATAACCTGAGATCGCGCAGAATATTAAAGGCTTCGGACCCCCACGTCCCGTCGCCCGAGAACGCCGGCGGATCAATATCCTGCAGCGTACAAATCCGCACCGTCGAGCGCGGCGCCCGGCGCACGCGCTCGAACAGCCGTCGCAGCGGTTCATACACCGGCCGGTTCAACTGGCCGGCGCCCAGGCGGCAAATCATGCACAGCGCCTGGCCCGGGCGCACGTCCAGTACAGGCCCGCCGCAATCGAGCCCGCTCCTCGTATTAACGGCTCCCCTCATGGTCGCGGATTCCGATTCCGATCACACCTGCCCCTGTAAATGAATGCGCGTCATTCGACCGCCGAAGACGGGGCCAGGTGAATGCCCGATCCCGTCCCAGACTGACCGGAAAACTTTACCGGCGTGGCTGCTTTCGCTTCCAGTCCGGGCGCGCCCCCGCGAGAACCGGCCGCGCCGCCTCGCTCCTCGAAAAACCTGTTGAGCGGAAGCGCGGCCATCCCGCGCGCCAGCGCGTCGCGCCCCATCTGCGCCGGCTGCACCTCGGCGCGCAAATCGGGATTGGCCAGCGCGCAGAGCGCCAGGCGCCGGCGCACCACGTCCAGCGTGATGTCCGGGCACCGCGCCGTCCAGGGCCAGAGGAAAATGATCTCCGGGTTGAACAGGTAGTTCAAGCCGACCAGCATCTCGGCATAGAGTCGGAAGGTCTCCTCCACCAGCCCGCGGCACAGGACGTCGCCCTGCGACGCCGCCTCCGCCACCAGCTCGCGCGTCAACGGCCGCCCCGCCTTCACCCAGCCTGCCAGCAGGGTGTCGGCGCCGTCGCCGAGCGCCGTCTCGATCCGACGCCGCATGTCCCGGAAACGCGTCGCCTGGTTCAACGTGCCGGTCCGTCCGTCAATCTCGGCGCCCGGCCCGTCGCCGATTTTCATCATCCCGATCTCGCCGCCGTACCGCTGGCTGCCCATGAACAGGCGCCCGTCCAGGAACATGCCCACGCCGGCGCCGTCAAAATACAGGAACGTCCGCAACTCCCGCGCCGCGCCCCACTCCTTCTCGGTCAGCGCCAGCGCCGAGGTCTGCTCCAGGATCGCGCACGGCGTACCCAGTGCCTGCTCCCAGAACGGGACGATCGGCGCCCGCTCGCCGCCCTCGAAACAGGCCGAGCGCCTCACGATCCCACGCCGATGCTCGATCATCCCGGGCAGCGTTACCCCAATCCCCAGGCACCGGTCCCGCGCCAGGGTCTGACGCGCCAACAGCGTCTCGACCGCACCCCGCAGCCGCTCCAACTGCGCGGCGCCGTCCGCCGGCAAGCCTGCCACCGTGTCCGCGGCCACGGTCTCCAGGCCCGCGTCCACCACGCTCAGATCCGCCTGGCCGCGCGTGATCGAAATCCCGATCCCATACCCGTATTGACCCGATACCCGTAGCGCCTTCGGCTGACGTCCCTTGCGCCCCTTGTTCACGCCCGTTTCACATACCAGCCCCTGCTGCACCAGCCCGTCCACCGCCCCAATCACCGTCGCCCGGCTCCAGCCAAGCTCCCGGATGATATCGTTCCGGACCGCGCACCCGCGCCGTTTCCATATATACGCCAAGAGCGCCTGCGTCTTTTTATCCACGGCTCGACCTGTATGCGATATTATACCGCACCATACCACAAAAACCGTGGTATTGGTATAAACTTATTCTTTTATAGCCGTCAAGAATCGCGCCGACAAGTTTTTTTTAACAAAAAACTGATTCCCAAGGGCTGTGTCATTCTTGGGTTGGGCAGCCCCGGGATGGCGAGGCACGCCAGGGGTGACTGTGTCACGCAGTCTCCGCAACAGCCCGTACCGCGCGGGCAAAGACCGAGCCGCGCGCCGCGAAGCCGGGAAACTGGTCGAAACTGGCGGCGCCGGGCGAGAGCAGGATCGTGTCGCCGGATTGGGCGTCGCGCCAGGCGGCCGCGACGGCTTCCTCGATCGTTCCGCAGAGTGTGCAAGGCGTTATGTCTTGCCAGGCAGCCGCCATGGCCGGGGCCGATTCGCCGATCAGGTAGGCGCTAGCCGCTTTTTCGGCCAGCAGAGCGCGAGCCGGCTCGTAGGACTCTCCTTTCGGGCGGCCGCCGGCGATCAGGCGGACGGGCGGCGGCGTGACGGCCAGGGCAGCCATGAGCGCCGCCAGGCTGGTCGCCTTGGAATCGTCCACGAACCGCACGCCGCGCGCCATGCCCAGCGGCTGGAGCCGGTGCGGCAGCGGCTCGAACGCGCGGGCGGCTTCCGAGAGCGCCTCGGCGCCGATCCCGCAGGCCCACAGGGCGGCGGCCGCCGCCGCGGCGGTCAGGCCCATGACGTCGTTGTCAAACAGCGTCCCGCCAATCGGCGCGCGCCACGCGGCCGGGCCCTCGATCCAGCCCGGCCGGTAGCGGAAGGCCGCGTTGTCCGTTCGGCCGAACCCGACCCACCGCGCGGCCGAGCCGGCCAGTCCGCGGACCTCCGCCAGGCACTCCACGGGCGTCGCGGCCGTGTCCTCGGCCCGCATCCGCGCGAACAGCCGTGCCTTGAGCGCCCGATAGGCCGGCATATCGCCGTGCCGGTCGAGATGATTCGGGCTCAGGTTCAAGAGCACGCCCACGTTCGGCCGGAAAGCGGACACCGTTTCCAACTGGAAGGAACTGACCTCGAGTACCAGCCAGTCCGGGGCTTCTCCCGCGCGCGCGACCGCGCAGGCCGGCGGGCCGTAATTGCCCGCCAGCGCCGCGCGCCGGTTCGCGCGGGCAAGGGCGTCGGCGCACAGCGTGGCCAGTGTGCTCTTGCCGTTCGAGCCGGTGACAGCCAGGACCCGGCTGCGCGCGCGGCTCCAGCCGAGTTCGAGTTCGGACAGCAACGGAATGCCCCGCGCACGGGCCGCCCGGAGCGTCGGCGCCGCGAGGGGAATGCCCGGGCTCACGACACACACCTCAAACCCGCCTGGCGGCAGGGCCGAGTGCCCGAGCCGGACCTCGGCGCCCAGGGCCTGCAAGGCAGCGGCCCGGTCCCGGAGCCTGTCCGTGTCCGCGGCATCGGCAACGACCACCCGGGTCCCCTCGCCCAGCAGCAGGCGGGCGGCGGCTTCACCGCTGGCGCCCAGGCCCAGGACGAGGGCGGATTGAAATCGCGGCGCGTCCGAGTTCAATGGGCCATGCTCCTGCCTCCCGGTTCGCAACTGCTCAGCGAAGTCAGAATTCTGGAGCCAGGAGTCAGAATTCCCTCACACCCCGATCAGCGCGGCGCCGATGACTCCGGCGGAATCGCCGAGCGTGTGCTTGACGATCGGCGTCTCGAGACTGTCGCTGAACACGAACCGCGCCACCTGCGCGACGCCCTCCGTGTACAGTTCGTCCACGTTGGACACCCCGCCGCCGAGCACGACGATATCCGGATCGAGAATCGAAATCAAGTTGGCCAGCGCGCGCCCGAAAGCCTCGAAAAACTCGCGCATGAACGCGGCCGCGCTTGGCTCGCCCCGGCGATGGGCCTCGACGATGGCCGGCAGCTCGCGCCGGGCGCCGTGGCGCGCCTGCCAGAGCCGCTCGAGGCCACCCCCACTGATGAACGTTTCCACGCAGCCCCGGTTCCCGCAATAGCATTCCGGCCCGTGCGGGTCTATGCTCATGTGGCCCCATTCCCCCGCAATCGCCTGCGGACCCGTCCACACCCGGCCGCCGACCACCAACCCGCCGCCGCACCCCGTGCCCATAATGACGCCGAACACCAGGTCATGGCCGCGCCCGGCCCCGAACATCGCCTCCGCCATGGCAAAGCAGTTGGCGTCGTTCTGGATCGCCAAAGGCCGGCCTAGGCGCGCCTCGAGGTCCTGTTTCAGCGGCTTGCCGTTGAGGCAGACGGTGTTCGAGTTCTTCAGAAGCCCGGTCCGGGGCGAGATCGCGCCCGGCGTGCCAATGCCCAGCGTGGCGCCGTCGCCCGCCGCCCCGCGAAGGTCCCGGCACAAGCCCGCCAGGCGGTCCAGGATCGCGTCGTACCCGTCTTCCTGGCCGGTGGCCACCCGACGCCGCTCGAGCGCGCGGCCCGCCTCGTCGAGCACCACCCCCTCGATCTTCGTGCCGCCCAGGTCTATCCCGATGCGATTCATGAAGCCTCCGTCCCGGCGCGCCCCAGTCATCGAAGACGCAATCCGTGTGTAACCCATTCCAGCGCGCCTGTCAACGCGGCTGACACGCGCCCCATGCGGCGCATACGAAGTGCCGTTTGCTTGCCTCAGCCCTCGCGGCGGAATCGCCGCCGCTCCCCGCAGTTTCCGGTGTTCCCAACGGTCCCGTCGCTCCCGACATCCTGGCGCCCCGTAGCCTCCCGACCTGGCACATCTCGCCGTGAACACCACCACGCCGCGTAACACCACCACACCGAATAATACCACCATGCCGAATAATAGCATCATGCCATGAGGCGGAGTCCTGAGAGGATGCTCTGCATGGCGCCCTGCATGGCGCCTTCATGGCGCCAAGCCGCCAGCCGCCCCCGGTGGCGGGCGCCTCCGCCACCACGCTCCCCGCCCATCCGACAAATTAAAGTAACGATCGTTACTCTAATTTGTCGTAGTCTGCATGCCGTTACACGCTGATTCAACCAGGGAGGGATGTGACGGCCATCAACCTGGACGTCCTTCCGCTTTTGTCCGTGCGGATTCCGCTGATGTCGGTGCGGATTCCGCTCATGGTTCCGCTGTTTCCACTCGACTACCGACAGGTGCCATGATAGAGGCTCTCGGAAACGATTGTATGCGGTTGGCGACAGTAGAGGGGTGTCTGTATCCTACCCGAGGCAACACACCATGGGGTATTCCGGCAGCCGGCGCGCCTTTCCGAGGGGCCATGCCCGTTTTCGAACGGCGCTCCTGATCGCGCTCGCGGGCGTGCCGCTCCACGCCTTGCCTCCAGCCTACGACTTGCACTCCGTGAACGGCACCAACTTTGTCACGCCGGTCAAGAACCAGAGCGGCGGCACCTGCTGGTGTCACGGCACGCTGGCGGCCATCGAGAGCAACCTGAAGATGACCGGCCGCTGGCCGGGCGCGGGCGAAACCGGGGAGCCCAACCTGGCAGAGTACCACCTCGACTGGTGGAACGGGTTCAACCAGCACCACAACGACGACACCGACCCGCCCAGCGGCGGCGGGCTGGCCGTGCACCAGGGCGGCGATTACCGCGTGGCGGCCGCGTACCTGGCCCGGGGCGACGGGGCCGTCTACAGTCCCGCCGCCAACGACGGCACGGAGCGCGACATGCCCTGGTACGACACGGCGCCCGCGCGCTCGTCCAACGATTACCATCTCTATACGCCCCGCCACATCGAGTGGTACACGCTCGGGTCGGGCACGCAGGGTCCGGACGCGATGTGCACCGGATCGTCGCCGACGACGTCGGAGATGATCAGCGCCAGCACACGTGCGCCGTTGGCCGCGCGTGCCAGTTGCCCCCCGGAGACGCGGGTGAGGTGCTTGCGCACGGTGTTGATGTCCTGGATGGTGGCGCCGGCGCTGAGCAGCGCGCGGGTGACCTGACGCAGCTCTTTTAGCGTGACGCCCGCCACCGGCGCGGCGAGCAGACTGGAACCGCCACCGGAGATCAGCGCC
>CAZUYI010000073.1:0-6900 GCA_964624095.1 uncultured Verrucomicrobiota bacterium
GCGTAGAGCATGCCGCCGACGAACCCGTCGCCGCCGCCAATGCGGTCGAGGACCGTGATGTCGCGCGGCTCGACCACGTGCCAGGTATCGCCGGCGGCCATGATGGCGCCCCAGAGGTGGTGGTTGGCGCTCACGACCTCGCGCAGGGTGGTGGCGAAGACGGAGGCCTGCGGGTAGGCTTTCCGGACGCGCTCGATCATGCCCTTGAACGAGTCAATCTTGCCGGCCAGTCCCTTGCCGCCCGCTTCCGGCCCCTCGATCCCGAGGCAGAGCTGGAAATCCTCCTCGTTCCCGGCCAGGACATCGGCGACCCCGGCAATCTCGGCAAAGATGCGGCGCAACTCCTGCTCGCGTCCTTTCCAGAACGAGGCGCGGTAATTGAGGTCGAACGAGACCCGGGTGCCGTACTGCTTGGCCGCCCGCGCCAACTCGAGGCAGAAGGCGCCTGTATCGGGCGACAGCGCCCCGATCAGTCCCGAGAGATGCACCATCTGGACGCCCTCGCGCCCGAAGATGCGCTCCAGGTCGAAATCCTTGACGTTCAGCGTCCGCCCCACTTCCCCGGCGCGGTCGTTGTGCACGCGCGGCCCGCGCGAGCCGAGTCCGCTGTCGGCGATGTTGAACTGGTGCCGGTAGCCCCATGGCCCGCCCTGTGGCACGTCCTTGCCCTCGACGGCCATGTGCCGCGCGGCCAGGTTGTCCTTGATCAGTCGGGCAATCGGGCTGTCCTTCACGAAGGTCGTCAGCACCTTGACCGGCAGACCGAGGTACGACGAGACGCTGGCCACGTTGGTCTCGGCGCTGGTGACGTGCAGGACATAGGTGTCGCTGGCATGCACCGGCTGCCCGTTGAGCGGGGTGATGCGGACGCCCATGCTCGTGGGCACAACCAGAGACCAGGCACAGTTTTGGCGCAATGCAATCTTCATGTCGGGCTCCTTGCTGAATGACGGCTGTCCGGTTCCGCGGCGCCGCCGGCCAGTCGGCGCAACGGAACGCATTGTCCCGCGCCGGCGCGCAGCCGTACCCGGCTTCCGCGAACTCGGCCGCTGTATACCGGCCCGCCGCGCCCGGGTCAAGCCAAAAGTCATCTCCCGGTGCGCGGGGTTACGGCTGTGTCATGCTCGGGTTGGGCCGCCCCGGGAGGGCGCGTGTGCCAGGTGCGCCCGCGTCGTGCGGGCCGACGTGTCAGAGTCCGTCATACGCGAATGGGCCACGGAAAGACTCCCGCGCCGGCCTGAGTGACCCGAGGCCGCCCACGTCGGCCTCACGCGTGTTCGTGCCGCGGGCGCCTGTCCCGCCATCAGTCGCCGCCGGGCGGCGGGCCGCCCTGGCAGAGCTTGATCAACAGGACCTCGAGGAGCCATGTTTTGGGCAGAACAGAGGAGACCATCGCCTGCCGGGTTTCCAGCAGCCAGGCGCGCCGGTCGTCGAGCTCCGCGCGGGTGAACGCGAGCGCCTGCGCGGCCAGCTTGCCGGCCACGAAGGGGTGCATGTCCGCTCCAGACTCGCTGGCCAGGGCTTGCTTGAACTGGGCGGCCACCGGTGCGGGCAGGCCGTCGGCCAGCGTCAGGGCGGTCTGGCGGTATCCCGTTTGCACGCGGATCCACCTCTCGTCGAGCGCCTCGCGGAACAGCAGCAGGTGGCGGAACCGGCTTTCGAGCCCGGCGACGAGCCGGATGGGCTCGACAATGCCTGGGGCAGGTTGCGCGCGGCGGCGGCGTCCTGCAGGTCCCAATCCATCCGCTCGCGCCAGGGCGAGGAAACGGCCTGCACGTCGGCCTCGGTCACGGTTCGCCGGTCGCCCAGGTACACGTCGAGCTTGTCGGTCTCCTGTGCAAGGTGCCGGGTGTCCGTGCCCACGCGCGCGACGAACGATTCGAGCACGTCGGACTCGGTCTGCAGGCCGGCCCGGCGGAAGGCGGCCTGCGCGAAGGCCAGGGCGCTTTTGTCGCGCTGCCAGGGCTTTTCGCCCACCTCGAAGCGCCGGACTTCCCCATGCGCCTCGCAGGCCTTGAAGAAGGCCGTGCGCTTGTCCAGCTTGGGGGCGGTGACCACCAGCACGTGGCCCTGCGGCATGCCGTCCGACAGCGCGGCCGCTAGGCGTTGCAGGGCCTCCTGGACCGCCCTGTTGCGGCCGATCACCGGGTGATTCACGAAGGAGACGCCGCGCCACCAGACCGCCTTGCGCCCGCCGAGCAATCCGACGGTTCCCACGGCTTCGAGCGTGCGGCGTATGCTGTCGAGCGCCGCGTCAATCGAGTCCGCCCGCCCGTCTATGCGTTCGAGGCCGAACGCCTGGTCGGACTCGGGCACCAGGCGCTCCAGGAGCGCGCGCGCGGCGGATTCCGCCCCGTACTCGTCGTCGCCGATCAGCAGATACACGCGCGGGGCCGGCGCCCGGGCGGCGGGCGCACCCGGAGTCCGCGGCGGGGCGGACCGGGTTTTCGGCGGGGCTGTCTTCTGCGTAGCCATCGTGTGATCCCGGGCCGCCGGCCGCACCGCCGGCCCGTCCGCGCGCGGGCGCCAGCCGGGGCCGGAACCGATTCCGCCTTGCCACTGAGCGCGCCGCCGTGTTATACATAGCGCGGCGGCGCGCCGGAGTCAATTCAAGATCAGGCCGCCGGAAAGGGCCGGTTATGAAGCGCATGTGGGCGCCGTGGCGCATGGCGTATATCCGAACCAGCCGCCAGCCGGGCTGTTTCCTGTGCCAGGCCTTCCGTTCCCGCGCGGACCGCGAGCACCTGGTGCTGAAGCGCGGCGCGTCGTGCGCCCTGATCATGAACCGGTACCCGTACAACAACGGGCACCTGATGGCGGCGCCCTATCGGCACGTGGCGAGCCTCGAGCGGATGCGTCCGGCGGAAACCGCCGAGCTGATGGCGCTGGCCGCCCTGGCGTGCCGCCGGCTGCGCCGGCTCCTGCGGGCGCAGGGATTCAACCTCGGCCTCAACCTGGGCTCGGCCAGCGGAGCGGGGTTGAAGGATCACCTGCACCTGCACATCGTGCCGCGATGGGAAGGCGACACGAACTTCATGCCCGTGCTGGCCGACATCAAGGTCATCCCGCAGCCGCTGCTCGAACTGTACGATGCCCTGATCCGCGCGCTCCGTTGAGCGCGCCGTTTGTACGAGGTGCCCGCATGCGATGCCCGCTCTTCAATCCCGATACCGACCGCCTCACGTACGGCATCCGCGAAATCGTGGAACTGGCCGGCCGCATCGAGCGGCTCGATCCGCGATTCGTGTTCGTGGGCGAAAACATCGGCGACCCGGTGGCCAAGGGATGGGCGGTACCGCCGTTTGTGCGCCGGATCGTGGCCGGGCTGGCCCGGACCGACAGCGGGGTGTACGGCTACGCCCACTCGCGCGGGCGGGCGGATACGCGGCGCTGGATTGCCGAGCAGGCCCGCCGGCTGGCGCCGGCCTGCCGGCTGGACCCCGATCACGTCGTGATGACCAACGGCTTGGGCGCGGCCATCAGCGTCTTCTACCGGACCCTGCGGCGCGGGGCGCGCATTCTGCAGCCGCGTCCCGGCTACCCGGCCCACAGCTCCACCGAGCAGTTTGCCGCGCGGGCCCCGTCGCTCGGATACCGCTGCGACCCGCAGCGCGGCTGGGCGCCGGACCTCGAGGACCTCGAGCGCCAGGTCCGGCGGCACCCGGAGGCGGCGGGCATACTCCTCATCAATCCCAACAATCCCACCGGGGCCGTGTACGATGCCGCCACGCTCGAGGCCGTGATCCGCCTGGCCGAGCGGCACCACCTGCTGCTCGTGTCCGACGAGGTCTATTTCCGCATGGTCCGCGAGCCGGTGCGCTACGTGCATATCACCCAACTGGCCGCCGGGCGTGTGCCGCTGGTCGTCATGCGCGGCATGTCCAAGGACGTGCCCTGGCCGGGCGGCCGCTGCGGCTGGATGGAGTTTCACCACACGGATCTCGATCCGGACTACCGCCGTTTCTACGAAAGCCTGCTGCGCCCGCTGATGCTCGAAGTGTGCGCCACGGCCCTGCCCCAGGCGGCGCTGCCCTTAATCTACGATCACCCCGAGTACGCGCGCTGGCTGCGCCGCTACACGGCCGAACTCGAGCGCAACGGGCAGGCCATCGCCGGGCACCTGAACCAAACGCCCGGCGTGAGCGCGCAGCCGCCCCGCGGCGCGTTCTACATCATGGCCCAGATCGAGCCCCGCCGCCTGCGCCCCGGCCAGTCGCTGCCCATTGCCCAGCCCGCCGTGCGCGCGTTCATCCGCCGCGCCGTCTCGGCGCGCCGCCTGCCGCTCGACAAGCGCCTGGCCTATTTCCTGCTGGGCGCCACCGGCATCTGCGTGGTGCCGGCCAGCGACTTCAACGCGCCCGGGCCCGGCTTCCGCGTGACGACCCTCGACCGGGACCCGGCCCACCGCGACCGCACGTACCGGGTCCTGTCGCGCGCCATTGCCCGCTACCTCGACTCGAACTGATGTCCGCGAAGAGCCGGACGGAACCGGATCGGCGAAGGACCGAATGAAGCACCTCGCACGATGGCTCGGGGGGTGGTCCCGCTCGCGGCGGACGCGGCGCCGGCCCGCGGATGCCGCGCCCGCGCGCGGGCTCCTGGCCTGGCTGCAGCGGCCGGCCGCGGGGCGCGTCTATTGGCTGCTGGTCTGGCTGTCGGCGTTCCTGCTCCTGCTGCCGGATCACGCCGCCGTGCCCGTCCGCCTGGCGCCGGGCCAGTGTTCGCCAGTGACCCTCGTGGCCGCCCGCGACGTCTTTCTGCCCGTTCCCGCGGCGCCGCGCGGCGCCGCCCGCGTGGCGGCCGGCACGGTGCTGGTCGAACGCGGAGCGCGCGTCGACGCCGAGACCGCCGCCCGCGTTCATGCCTATCAGCGACAGGTGCGCGCGGAGGCGTCGCTGCAGGACCGTCTGGTCGGGCTGGTGGGCAAGGGGATCGTGCTGGGATTGGGCCTGTTCGTGAGCGCCATCCTGTTCCGCTTCGCGAGGCCGGCGCCCGTCCATGCCAACTCGATGATCCTCCTGTTTTTGATCGTCTCGTTATCCAGCCTGGCGCCGGCCACGTGGCTGCTGGGCTGGCCGTTCAAACGGCTGCCCTGGCTGGCGCCGTCGGTCGAATGGCTCATGCCCCACGCGCTCGCGCCGCTGCTGATGGCCCTGCTTGCCGGGCCGATGGCCGCGTTGGCCGTCGGGTTCTGGGCGAGCTTCGCGGGCGCCGTGCTGGCCGACGGTCAGTTCCAGGTCCTGGCCGCAGGCCTGACCGCGACGGCCGTCGTGGCCGGCGTGGCCCGCTCGGCGCGCTCGCGGGCCGCCCTGGTCCGGCTCGGGCTCTGGGCCGGCGCCGCCGCCGCCATCGGCGCCATCGGGTTTGCCACGCTGAGCCGGCCGGGCTATGCCGTCATGTTCCAGCAGGCGCTCGCCAGCCTTGCGGCCGGCATCGCGTCCGCCCTGGCGGCCATGCTGCTGCTGCCCCTGATCGAGCTGATATTCGGCATTTCGACCGACATTTCGCTGCTCGAACTCGCGGACCTGGAACACCCGCTCCTGAAGCGGCTGGCCATCGAGGCCCCGGGCACCTATCACCACAGCCTGATGGTGGCCAACCTCACGCAGGCCGCCGTGGCCGCCATCGGCGGCAATGCGCTGCGCGCGGGGATTTGCGCCTATTTCCACGACATTGGCAAGCTCGTCAAGCCCTCCTTCTTTTCAGAGAACACCCAGTTCAATGAAAATCCGCACGACGACCTCTCGCCGAGCATGAGCACCCTGGTCATCGTCTCGCACGTCAAGGAGGGGGTGAACCTGGCCTTGCGGCACAAGCTGCCGCGCGCGGTCATGGACGCCATCCAGCAGCATCACGGGACCGGGCTGGTCTACTACTTCTTCCACAAGGCCGCCACGCTGAGCGCCCAGCAGCCCGACGAGGCGAACGCGGTCAAGGAAGCCGATTTCCGCTACCCGGGTCCCAAGCCGCGCTCGCGCGAAATCGCCGTGCTGGGCCTGGCTGACGCCGTCGAGGCCGCCTCGCGCTCGATGGAAAAGGTCACGCCCGGCCACGTCGAGGACCTGGTGGGCGACATCGTGGCCGCCAAGCTCCGCGACGGGCAGTTCGACGCCTGCGACCTGACCCTGTCCGATGTGTCCGCCGTGCGGCGGGTCCTGGTGTTCACGCTCCTGAACATGCTGCACGCGCGCATTGCCTATCCGGCCCATGAAGGTGCTCGTCCAGAACTGCCAGACGCTCCGCCGGGCTGACCTGCGCCGCGTGGCGGCGCTCGTGCGCCGGTTCGCAAACTGGGCCGGACTCCGGGATTCGGACTGGGCCGAACTCGCCGTCCGGCTGCTCGACGACCGCGGGATCGCCGAGGCCAACCGGGCGTACCTGGACCGGGCCGGGCCGACCGACGTGATCGCCTTTGCCCTGCCGCCGATTCCCGGGCGCGCCCGCGCGCGCGCCGGCCAGGTGCTCGTCAATCTCGAGCGGGCCCTGGAAGCCGGCCGCCGGCGCGCGGGCCCGGACGCCGAACTGGCGCTGTATCTCGCGCACGGCTGCGACCACCTGGCCGGCGGCCGGGATGACACTCCGGCCAAACGCCGCGCCATGCTGCGGCGCGAGGCGCGCTGGGTTCGGCGCGCGGCGGGCGGCGGACTGCTTCCCGTGCTGCCGCAGGCCCCCGGGGCGCATGGCGGCACAACGGGAGGCCGGGAACGACGGGATTGATCGCACGGAGGCATACCATGAAACTCTACGTGATGGCGGACATGGAAGGAATGAGCGGGGTCTATTCCTGGGCGCAGTGCCTCTCGAAGGAACCCCTGTTCGGCGAAGGGCGCGCGGCGATGACCCGCGACGTGAATGCCTGCGTGGCCGGCCTCTTCGAGGGGGGCGCCACCGAGGTCGTGG
>CAZUYI010000073.1:6910-9457 GCA_964624095.1 uncultured Verrucomicrobiota bacterium
ACGCCGCCCGGGCCAGGTTGCGGTACGGGCCGAGGTCCGGGACCAGCACGCCGGAGGGACGAGCCTGCTGCTGGCCGATGCGGATCCCCGGGCCGCGTACGTCCGCGGGCGCTGCCGCGATGGGCGCATGCCGGGACTCGAGGGCTGTGCCGGGCTGATCCTGCTGGGCTACCACGCCATGGCGGGCACGCCGGGCGCCTGCCTGGCCCATTCCTTCAACAGCAACGTTCAGAACATGTGGCTGAACGGCCGGCCGGCGGGAGAAATCGCGATTGATGCCGCCATGGCCGGCGAAGCCGGCGTGCCGACGCTCATGATCTCCGGAGACGAGGCCGCCTGCCGCGAAGCGCAGGCGGCCATGCCCGGTATCCTCGCCGTGCCGGTCAAACGCGGGTTGGGTCCGGAAGCCGCCTGCCTCCTGCATCCGGCCTCCGCCCAGGCCCTCCTCCGCGAGCGCGCCCGCGAGGCAGCCGGCCGAACGGCCCGCCAGGAACCCTTCCGCGTGCCGGCCCCGGTGGTCATCCGCCAGGAATTCGCCACGGGGTATCGCCCCGCGAATCCCGGGCACAAGCCATACGTGACACTGCTCGACGACCGCACCTACGAGGTGACCGGCTCGAGCGTCAGCGAGGCGTACTTCCGGCTGTAGGGTCCGAATCGGCCCCGGCGCGCTTCGGCGGCCGCCGGGCAAAGACCCGGGCAAAGCAGAAAACCGCCAGCCCCAGGATCAGGCCCCAGGACAGGGTCAGCAGGATCCAGCCGCCTGCGTTCATGAGGCCGCCTCCCCGCCTGCGCGCCGCCGGCGCCAGGCGAGCTTGACCAGCACGGCCAAGGTCAGCAGGAGCAGCGCCAGGCCGAGCCGGGCGCCGATCACGTACGGCCGGTTGCCCTCGGACACGCCGTGCAGGCGCATGACCTTCAGCCATTCCTGCCAGAGCCACCCGACCAGGATGGCGCCCAGGAAGAGCGGCGTCACGTACTTGATGATCCAGCGGTAGGCGCGCGGGATTCTCAGGTCGGCGCCCAGGTGAATTTCCTCCCAGGCCGCCTCCATGCCGAACACCCAGACGAACAGCACGGTTTCAATCGTTGCGAACACGACCAGGAAGACCGTGCCGCCCCAGAAATCCATTTCGTCCAGCACGCCGCGCCCGAGGAAAAAAACGGCGGGCTGGCACAGCACGAACGCAGCCATGCCGAAGATCGTCACCGCCCGCGCGCGCGTGATCCCGAACTCGTCCTCCAGGAAGGCCACCGCCGGCTGCGCCAGTGAAATCGAGGACGTGATGCCCGCCAGGAACAGCAGGAAAAACCAGCAGAACCCGAACAGCGCCGACCAGGGCAGCCGGTTCAGCACGAGGGGCATGGTCACGAATCCCAGGTTGAAGGTGCCGCCCCGCGCCATGGCCTGCATCTCGGTTGGCCCGAAAAACACGAAGGCCGCCGGCACGAGGATGCTGCCGCCCAAAATGACCTCCGCGAAGCAATTCGTACTCGCGGCGCTCAACCCGGAAAGCACCACGTCATCGCCTTTCGACAGGTAACTCGCGTACGTCAGGATCACCCCGATGCCCACGCTGAGCGTGAAGAAGACCTGGCCGGCGGCTTCGAGCCAGACCCGGGCCGATTTCAGGGCGGCAAAATCCGGGTTCCACAGGAAGCCGAACCCGTTGTACACCGACCAGTCCGGACGTCCGGCCGTCGGGGCGCCGAGCGTCAGGACGCGCGCCAGCAGGATGAAGCCGCACACGAACAGCGCCGGCATCGCGATCTTGCACAGGCGCTCGATGCCGCCCCGGATGCCGTAGGCCACGACGCCCACGTTCAGCAGGAAGGTGACCGCGAAAAACACATAGGCCCAGCCCATCCCGTTGAAGTGCGCGTTGCGTTCCAATCCCTGGAAGCCGCGCAAAAATGACTGCATCGCCGGCAGGTCGGACAGGCCCGCGTACCGGCCGGTCAGCGCAAAGACGCTGTAGGCCAGCGTCCACGACTCGATGTAAGTGTAGTAGGCGAAAATAACCAGCGGCCCGAAGATGCCAATAATCCCGAAATACTTGATGAACCGGTTCTTGCGCCGCAGGCTGTGGAAGATGCCCGGAGCCGTGCCGTGCCCGAATCCGCCGCCGTACCGGCCCAGCGTCCACTCGATCCACATCAGCGGAATGCCCAGCAGGAACAGGGCCACGAGGTAGGGGATCATGAAGGCGCCGCCGCCGTTGGCCGCCGCCTTGGCGGGAAAGCGCAGGAAATTGCCAAGCCCGATGGCCGAGCCCGCCACGGCGATGATCGCCGCCACGCGCGATCCCCAGCTTTCACGCGCCGCTGACATGCCCGTATCATGCGGCGTGCGGCGGATGCATGGCAAGCGTTTTTTGGGCGCGCGCCGCGCGGCTCCAGGCGCCATCCCTGCTTCGCGGGAGTTCATGCGCGAGGGAAAACATGAACCACGGATCACACGGATCACACGGATGGAGATCCCCGGCCCCGCCGCTCAACTCCCGCAGTTCTGGCGCCATCCAATTCGCTTGACGGCATTCGCCCCGC
>CAZUYI010000074.1:0-9415 GCA_964624095.1 uncultured Verrucomicrobiota bacterium
GGCGGCGGCCAGGATGGAGGCGGCCCTGGGCGGGATGATGGAAAAAATTGATCCGGCTTTGGCATCCCGTCTGCCCAAACGGGCGAGCACGATCCACATGCTGCTGGGGGCCCGGCCGGAAAGCGGTGAATTCCGCCATCACCGCCATAATCCGCTCCCCTGCGACGTGCTGATCGTCGATGAATCCTCCATGCTCGATCTGTCTCTCGCCGCCCGGCTCTTCGACGCCCTGCCGGCGGATTGCCGGATCGTGATGCTCGGAGACAGGGATCAACTCTCGGCGGTGGAGGCCGGTGCGGTTTTCGCCGAATTGGCGGGAGAAGCTACCGGCGGGGATTCCCCGGATGCACCGCCGGAACGGGAAGGCGAACCCGGATTTTCCGCGTCGACCGCTCCCGGAGCAAGACGTCCGGGATTACCAGGCTGCGTGGTCAGGCTCCGGGAAAACTACCGGTTCGATGCCGCGTCGTCGATCGGCAAGATGGCCGCCCTGGTGGTCGGCGGCGATGCCGGACGGCTCACCGCCTGGCTCCGGGAACTCGATGATGAAGCCCTGAAATGGTACCCGGTGGGAGATGAGCTGCCGGCAAGGCTCATCGACGCCCTGGCGGCGGGCTTCGATACCTATGCGGCGTCCGTGTCCCGGGGGGATCCCGGCGGCGCCCAGCCTCTGGTGGACGCTCTCGTGGATTCGGATTGGCGCGTCCGGCTGTTTGCGCAGTTGGCCCTGACGGAACTCCCGCGCGAGGCGGTCCTGCCGCCGCTGCTCGAGCGCCTGCGCGACGCCGACGGCGACCGGCGCGCCGCCGCCGCGGAGGCGTTGGGCCGGCTTGTTGACCGTAACGCCTTTGATCCGCTGCTGGCCGCGATAACCGACGGCGACGAGCGAGTGCGCCGGGCGGCCGCGCGCGCGCTGGGCGCGATGCCCGATCCGCGCGCCGTCGAGCCGCTGGCCCGGGCGCTTCGGGAGGACGGGGACGCCGCCGTACGCCGCCTGGCCGCGGAGGCCCTGGACGCGATTGCGGACCCGCGGGCGTTTGCGCCGCTCATCGGGGCCCTGGACGATGACGACTCCGCGGTGCGGGTCGCGGCGGCGGAGGCCCTCGGCCGGCGTCGCGTGGCCGACGCCGTCCAGCCGCTCATCCGGCAACTCGATGCGCGCGATCCGATGGTGGCGCGCACGGCCGTCATGGCGCTGGCCCGTTTGAAAGCCCGGCCGGCGGTCCCGCGACTCGTCCAGCTCGCGCAACCCGGCGGCAATCTCTTGATCAGCCTGCCGGCGCGCGAGGCGCTCGCCGATATTACCGGCGACCGGACCGTGAGGTGGTCGGACTGGTTGGCGTGGTGGGAGAAGCACAAGGACGAGTACGCACCGTAACCCGGGCTCCGGGCGGCGTCGTGCGCGTCGGCGCCGATCCGCACCACGGGGCACGCGGGGCTTTGATCAAACCACGGATAGACTCATGGAGGCCGCCCTATGAAACACCCTGCATGGATGGTTGGACTGTTGGCCGTGCTCGCGACCGCCGGAGGCGCGGCGCCGCGCGAGGCGGCCTCGTCGGCGCCGCCGGACATCGAGTCGGTCGTTCGCGACATCCGCCACGAATCGCCGCGCCTGTTCCTGAACCGCGAGATGCTGGAGGCCATCGCGCGGGACGGCCTGACCCCGGAGCAGGAGGCGTGGGCGCGGGAATTGCAGCGGCGCGTCAAGGGGTACCTGCCGCCGCTCCGTCTCGACGAAGACCGCGCGGCATACCTGCTGAGCGACGAACACGGGACCAAGTACGTGGAGGGCGTGGCCGCCCGGGTGAATGAAGGACCCTGGGGCGATTACGCCGCGCAGGCCGCGCTGGCCTATCTCCTGACCGGCGAGCGGCTCTACTACGACCGGGCCGTCGAGTTCCTGACGCACGCCGCCGACGTCTGGGACCTCACGCGGGCCGGCGGCCGCATTCCCGAAGGTAAGGCCTTCGGCCGCCTGAACGGGCTCTCCGCCTACGACTGGCTCTACGAGCACCTGCCGCCGGCGCAGCGCGACACGCTCGGGCGCTCGCTGTTCCGTTCCCTGTATACCTTCTACCGGCGCTGGCGGCCCCGTCCGGAAGTGGTGCAGTACGCGAGCGTGGGTTACATAGACACCCTGATGGGCTGGTACCTCGGCCTGGTGTTCCTCGATCGGGGTGTCCCGGACGTCGGGGACGACCAGTGCCTCGAGATGCTGCGCAACGAATACGCGCAGTACCTGAACCTGTTTGACACCCGATTCACCCATCCCGACGGCATTATCATCACGGGCGCCATCGGGTACTACACGCAGGGGCTTCCCATCCCGTTCAACTTTCTCGACGCCTGGCGGTCCGCCTTCCACGACGAGAGTTTTGCCCGTTATGCGCTGCACGTGGCCTATTGCGCGAATTACACGCTCTGGAACTCGATCCCGACCCGCGAGGCCCCGTTCGGCGGCTCGCGGGCACTCCTGAGCCACGGGTGGAGCGACGCGTACCACACCGACAACAACCTGGGCATGTTTCACCATTATCCGCTGATGCGGGTGCCCGACCTGTATGCAGGGCTGAAGGACGAGATCGAGTACGAGACCCTCGTGGCGCTGGCGCAGCTGCAGGCGCCGCCGGACCCGGCGCGCTTTCTCGACACGTACGACAACTGGCTGACCCCCGCCTCGCCGCTGCTCATGACGGTGCGCAAGCGCCCGCAGACCGAGATCGACGCGGCGCTCGCCCGGCTGCCGCGCGCCCGGAACTTCACCGACCCCGCGGGCCAGATCTTCATGAACAGCGGCTGGAGCCCGGAGGACACGTACGCCCTGTTCGTCGCCGGGCGCCAGCAGTTCAGCCGCAAGCATTTTGACGAGAACCATTTCAGCATCTACAAGAAGGGCTTCCTCGCCATGGATACCGGCGGCCGCCGCGGCAGTCCGGGCCACATTGCGACCTACTATCACCAGACCATCGCGCATAACTGCGTACTCATCCGCATGGAGGGCGAAGTCGAACCGAGCCTCTGGGGCGAAAACGCCGTCATCAGCTCCGGCGGCATGAACAAGAACTACGGCGCGCAGGTGCGCGGCTTCGAGACCAACGACCGCTACACGTACATTGCCAGCGACGCGACCCGGTGCTATCACGAGGACAAGGCGGCGGCCGTGACGCGTCAATTCCTGTTCGTGTATCCGGATTACTTCGTGGTCTTCGACCGGGTGACCTCGAAGCGGCCCGACCAGAAGAAGACCTGGCTGTTCCACACGCAGCACGAGCCCGTGCTCGAGGGCGACACGTTCCAGGCCGAGCACGGGGAAGGGCGGGTATTCGTGCGCACCCTGCTGCCGCAGGCCGCGCGCGTCGAGACGATCGGCGGACGCGGCAAGGAGTTCTGGGTCGGCGACCGCAACTGGCCGGTCGCGAAGGATTGGCAGGCATTGCCGCCCGACAAGCATCTCTTCGGCCAGTGGCGCGTCGAGGTCGGGTCCGGACAGGAGCGCGAGCACGAAGCCTTCCTGCACGTCATTCAGGTCGGGGACCGCGCGGCGCTGCAGACCATGACCGGCTCGCGGCTGATCGAGGAGCCCGGGCGCGCGGGAGTCGAGTTTCAGGCCGGCGCCGCGGCCGTGCGCGTCCTGTTCGCGACCGGAGGGGACATGAGCGGGCATATCCGGGTGTCCGAAGAGGGCCGGCCGGTGCTTGACCGCGCCCTCGCGCAGGATGTCATGCCGCAGACAGGCCTGGCGCTGAACCCGTAAGGCGAGAGGGCGCATGCGTTTCCGGAGCACAGCGTGGGTTCTGCTCGCGCTGGCGGCCGCCGGCGCCGTGCGCGGGCAGACGGAGACACCCCGCGGCCGCGTCGTATTGCGGGCGGAGCCGGGCCCCTCACTCCCCGGCCGGCCCGTCACGCTGGGCATCGAACTCCAGATTCCACCCGGCTGGCACACCTACTGGGAAAACCCGGGCGATACCGGCATGGCGCCCGATTTCCGGTGGACGCTGCCGGTCGGGGTCAGGGTCGGCCGCGTCCGGTTCCCCGTTCCGTCGCGGCTCGAGGAGCAGGGGCTCGTCTCGTTGGGCTACGAAGAGACCGTGTGCCTGCTGGCGGACTGCGAGATGGATCCGGGCCGGGCCCCGGGCCCGACGCTCATTTCTTTGAAGGTCGAGTGGATGATCTGCCGGGACGCGTGCGTCCCGATATCGTCCGTCGCCTCCGTCGTGCTCCCGGCCGGGCATCCCGCCCCGGCACACAACGTGGATGCCGCCACACTGGCCCAATGGCGCGCGCGCCTGCCGCGTCCGGCCTCGGCGGTGCGGGCCCGCGCCTGGCGCGCGGGCAGCCGGATACGCCTGCGGGTCGAGCCGGCTCCCGACGCAGACGTTCCGGGCACGCTCCGCTGGGCCTCGGCTTGGATTTTTCCGCGCCGCTTCGGCATGCTGGAACTCGGCGTGCCGCTCGCCTGGAGCCGCGAGGGACCGGCGTGGATGGTGGACCTGGCGCCCGGCCCGTCGTGCCCGGACTCCGGCGGGCGCTTGGACGCCCTGTGGGTCGTTCCGGGCCCGGCCGGCACGGTCGCCTGGGAACTCGATGCGGAACTGGGTTCGGCCCCCTGACGGGTGGCGGTCCGGCCCGGGTGCAGTGTTCGTGGCATGTCCGCCGCGCCGCGGGGCAGGCTCGGTCGGTACGGTATCACAAGCCCCCACCAGAGGAGAGCGACATGAAGGTCCGGCATGTTCTGTGGACGGCGGCCATCCTGGCGGCGGGAGGCGTGGCGGCAACGGGGGGCCAGGAAGCGGCCCCCGTCCAACAAGTGGTTCCAGGCAAGGCAGCACCCGCCTTCGAGCGGAAGGATCTCAAGGGCTCCGTGCAGTCGCTGGCCGCGCACCGCGGGCATTTTGTGGTTCTCGAATGGACCAACTACGACTGCCCGTTCGTGAAAAAGCATTACGAAACCGGCCGCATGCAGGCGCTGCAAAAGCGGCTGGCGGCGGACGGGGTTGTCTGGCTCAGCGTCTGCTCCTCGGCGCCCGGCAAGCAGGGGCATTTGACCCCGGGCGCCTGGGAGGCGCGCATGAAGGCGCTTGGCGCCGCGCCAGCCGCCCTGCTGGTGGACGCCGACGGGACGCTCGGGCGGCTGTACGGCGCCCGGAACACGCCCCAGATGGCCGTCATAGATCCGGCCGGGATCCTGATCTATGCCGGCGCCATTGACGACCAGCCGGGAATCAACCGGGAGATCATGGACCAGGCGGTGAACTACGTCGCGCGGGCCATCGAGGAAGCCCGTGCCGGCAAGCCGGTGACGACGCCGGTCACGAAGCCATACGGCTGCTCGGTCAAGTACTGAGCCCGGGACGGCGCGGTGCGCCGGGCGGCACGGGCCCGCCGGGCTGAAGGCCGTGGGGCGGCGCTACGACCCGCGGCGCACCGGGCTCATGGCGCGGCAGGTCCCCGTTCGTCCAGCGGCTCGAGATAGTCGCCGCGGGAGGCGGCGCCCTGAAGGAGCTCGGCGTCGGCGGCCTGCTCGCGGACGGCTGTGACCCGCACCCGTCCGATGACGCGGCCCTCGACGGTGTCAATCGGGTTGCCGGTGGTGGGATCCGTGACGGTGCGGCCGGCTTCGCGGACGGTGAAGACGGTCCCGGGCTGCAGCCCGTAATTGGCGCCGCCGTTGAGGATGACCCGGTCGCCGAGGCGCTCGGCGACGCGCGGGCGCCAGGTTGATACCGGCAGGTTCTGCAGGATGCCGCAGACGGCCTGCTCGACGGCCTTGCGAGTGGCAGTGCCGATGGGCGTCTTGAAAAACGCCTCGCCGCCGAAGGACACGTCCCGGTAGTTGAACCGGGCCCAGCGGTAGGAGGCGTAGGCGCGGCCCTCCGCCGGGATGGAGCAAAGGATCTCCCCGGATTCGACGTCAATCAGGGTGAGCGACAGCATGACCTGGGCGCGGGCGCCCCAGATGCCGGCTTCGGCCTTCTGCGAGCGGAACCACCCGGTGGCGTTGCCGGTCTGCGTAAAATCGGTGATTACCCCGCGCACGAGGTAGCGCGCGTTCTTCAGGCGGCCGCGGGTGACGCCATCCTCCACGCGAAACAGCCCGTTGCCCTGCCGCGCGATTTCGCCGACCAGTTCCGGCAGGTTCTGGCGGTCCACCACGACGACCCGCTCCGTGTCCAGCAACGCCGTGACCAGCAGGTCCGGCACGCCCCGGCCCAGTTCCCACTGGCCGGAAAAACCGGTTTCATTGCGGAACGTCGTGACGGCCAGCACGGGCGGGATGGCATCGGGCGGCAGGGGCGGCAGCCGCGGAAACGTGCGGCAGCCGCCAGCCAGGAGCCCGGCCGCGCCGGCGGCGGCCAGCAATCGGACGGCGCCCATGGATCTCATGGCGTGACTCGATCCGCGCGGACGCCGGGCGCCTGCCGGACCGGTTATGGCTTGGACGGCGCCGGGGCGGCCGGGGCGGGCGCAGCGCCGCGGGCCGCCTTCGCGGCTGCCGCGGCCTTGGCGGCCTGGTGCGCGGCCTGCTTTTTGCGTTCGACCCAGCGTTTACGCCGCTGCCGTTGGATACGGATGCTCAGTTGTTGTCCCATACGTGGACACACTCTGTCAGGGGGCGCGGTCGGCGTCAAGCGATTTTTGCGGCCTGCCCGCCCGTTGCCTTGCCCGCAGCGGCTCTTGACGGCACGCGCCCGGGTGCGATAGACTATATCCATGCAGCGTCACCGCGGGACCGTGGCAGGGAGCGGGGCCGAGAGCCAGGCTCGCGAGGCGGCCGGCCGGGAACACGGCTCGGGCCTGTCGGCGCGCTTGCTTCCGGCTTCCTTCTATCGGCGGGTGGACGTGGTGCGAGTCGCCCGCGAGTTGCTGGGCCAACGGCTCATGACGCGCCTCGGCGGGCGCACGCTGACAGGCGGCCTGATCGCGGAAACCGAAGCCTATGCCGGGGCAACGGATCGGGCGTCGCACGCGTACGGCTTCCGGCGCACGCGCCGCACGGCGGTCATGTATGCGCCGGGCGGCGTGGCCTATGTCTACCTGTGTTATGGACTGCATGCGCTGTTCAACGTCATTACCGCCGGCGCGGGCGTGCCGCATGCCGTGCTCATCCGCGCCCTGCGGCCGACACACGGGGTGCCGCTCATGATGCGACGCCGCCATCGGACGCGCCTGGACGGCGCGCTGGCCGGCGGGCCCGGCTCGCTGGCGCAGGCGCTGGGCATCGGCGTGCGCCATTCGGGGGTCAGCCTGCTGGGCGCCCGTATCTGGATCGAGCGCGGGGTGCGCGTGCCGCCCGGGGAGATCCGGACCGCGCCGCGCGTGGGCGTCGCGTATGCCGGGCCGGATGCCCGGCGGCCGTGGCGCTTCATCTGGATCCGCGCACAGGAAGGAATTGGTCATGACATGCAAGGACCGGCCGAACCCGGGCGATGAGCCCCGGGAGGCCTGCGGCATTGTAGGGGTCTACGGCGTGGAATCGGCGGCATCCTGTCTCTGCCAGGGCCTGTTTTCGCTTCAGCATCGCGGCCAGGAAGGGGCGGGCCTCGCGGTCAGCGACGGGCGGCACGTGCGGTCGCATCGCGGGCTGGGCTACGTGGCCGCCGTGTTTCCCGCGTCGGCGCTCGCCGGGCTGCCGGGGAGCCTGGGCATCGGGCACGTCCGCTATTCCACCACGGGCGGCGACCGTATCGAGAACGTCCAGCCCCTCGTGGTCGAGTGCGTGGACGGTATCTGGGCGGTGGCCCATAACGGCAACCTGGTCAATGCCCGAAGCCTCCGCCGGGCGTACCAGGAAGCCGGCGCGATCTTCCAGACCGGCACCGACAGCGAGGTGCTCGTGCATCTCTTGGCCGACCCCCGCTACCGCGAGTGGCCACACCGCGCGGCGCGCGCGCTGGCCGAACTGCAGGGCGCCTTTGCCTACGTGATCATGACCCGCGACTGCGTCATGGCCGCCCGCGATCCGCTGGGCTTCAAGCCGCTCTCGATCGGGCGCCTGGGCCGCGGCACCGTGTTTGCCAGCGAGACCTGCGCCCTGGCGCAGATGGGCGCCGAGTACCTGCGGGATGTGAAGCCGGGCGAGCTGGTCATGGCCGGCCCGGACGGGCTGACGAGCACCATGCTCTGCGAGCCGCCGCCCGCGCATGCCCAGTGTATCTTCGAGCACGTTGGGACGCCGCCTGGCCCTGGACCGGCCCGCCGCGGCCGACATCGTCATCCCCGTCCCGGACAGCGGCAACTCAGCCGCGCTGGGATTTTCGCAGGCGAGCGGCATCCCGCTGGACTACGGATTCATCCGTAACCATTACATGGGGCGGACGTTCATCATGCCGGAATCCGATGCGCGCGAGCGCAGCGTGGACCTGAAGCTGGCCGTCGTGCGCGACGTCGTCCGCGGGAAGCGCGTGGTGGTGGTGGACGATTCCCTGATCCGGGGCACCACCGCCCGGCGGCGCGTGTCCGTTCTGCGCGAGGCCGGCGCCCGCGAAATCCACCTGCGCATCGCCGCGCCGCCCGTGCGGCATCCCTGCTTTTTCGGTATTGATTTTCCAACCCGTACGGAACTGATCGCCGCCGCCCGGGCGACCGACGAGATCCGCCGGTTCGTCAACGCCGATACCCTCGGCTATCTCAGCATCGAGGGGCTGCGGGCGGCTGTCGCCCACCCGGCGGATTTCTGCACCGCGTGCTTCAGCGGGACGTACCCCCTGGACGTCAGCCACATGCAGGGCAAGGACGCGTTCGAGTCGCTCGTCCCCTGACCCGCCTGCCGCTTGACGGCGCCGCCCTCCATGGCCTATGATACCCCCGGTGACACAACGCCGGGGAGCCGCCGGCGCGAGACGGCGCCGGAGGACGGGTTCCGCCTGGCCATACGATCGGGAGGTGGCATGAACCGCATTCACGCAGAGGGAACAGGGACGTGCAGCCGCCGCGACTTCCTGGCGGTGTCCGCCGGCGCGCTGGCCGCCGCGGTGTGGCCGGGCGTGTCGCGCGCGGACGAGCCGGCGCCTCCGGCCGGAGCCGGCCTGCCGCCGTTGCCGTACGGCGAGGCAGCGCTGGAGCCCGTGATCTCGGCCGCCACCGTTGGCCTGCATTACGGCAAGCATCACCGGGGCTACTACGAGACCTTCCTCCGGCTGACGGCCGGCACGGACTACGAGGGGAAGCCGCTGGAGGAGATCATCACGGCCGCGTCCGGCCGGGCCGACCAGGCGGCGATCTTCAACAATGCCGCGCAGACCTGGAACCACACGTTCTACTGGCGCAGCCTGAAGCCCGACGGCGGCGGTCAGCCCCCGGAGGCGCTGGCCCGGCTCATGGCCGTGTCGTTCGGCAACACGGCCGGGTGCCGGCGCGCCCTGGCGGAGGCGGCGGCCTCCCAGTTCGGCAGCGGCTGGGTCTGGCTGGTCCT